>DASQDS010000328.1:0-2054 GCA_035634075.1 Pilimelia sp.
GCTCGGGGGTCAGCTCCAGGGAGTCGACGGCCTCGCGCATGTTGCGCAGCCACGCGTCGCGCTCGGCGGCACCGATGGCGAAGGGCGCGTGGCGCATCCGCAGCCGGGGGTGGCCGCGCGCGTCGGAGTAGGTGGTCGGGCCGCCCCAGTACTGCTCCAGGAACGTGCGCAGCCGGGTCTCGGCGCCCGCCCAGTCGTCCTGCGGGTACAGCGGCGCGAGCACGGGGTCGCTGCGGACCCCGGCGTAGAAGCGGGCCACGAGCCGGCGGAAGGTCGGCGCGCCGCCGACCTCCTCGTAGAAGGTCCGCGCCGAGGGCAGGGATCGGCTCATGTCACCGATCGTCCCGCAGGGGGCGAGGCCGGTGCCACGTGACCCTGCGTACGCCCGTAGCCCAGCAGTGGGGGGACGACGGCCAGCAGCCCGAGCCCGCCGACGGCGGCGACCACGACGCCGGGCGCGATCCCCTCCGCCGCGGCGCCGGCGGCCAGCACGCCGATGCCCTGGACGCCGTACAGCCCGCTGACCGCGACCCCGAAGGCGCGGCCGCGATAGGCCGACGGCACCGCCTGCACGAAGGCGACGTTGAGCGGGATGGTCCAGGACGCCCCGAGGCCGGCGACGAACAGCAGCGCGACGACGACGGCGTAGGCGCCCTGGCCCGGTGCGCCCCACACGGTGACCAGCCCGGCGATGAGGATCGGGACCAGCGAGAGCACGACCAGGCCCGGCACCAGCTGCTCGCGGCGCTGCTGGGTGAGGGCCCGGGCGATGAGCAGCCCGCCCACGGTGACCCCCGCCGGGTTGGCCGCGAGCAGGACGCCGATCTGCGTCGGGCCCTGGCCGAGCTGGGCGACCAGCGGCGCGGCGATCCCCTCGGGTGCGGTTCCGAACAGGGTGCCCACCCAGGTCACGGCGATGATCGCGCGCAGCCGCGGCGTCCGGCCGATCAGCCGCAGGCCCTCGGCCGCGTCCTGCCACATCGAGCGGGGGCCCTCGGCGTCGCCGCCGTCGTCCGGGGCGGGGCGGCGCGCCAGCCGCGCCCACAGCCACACCGCCGAGACCGCGAAGGTGGCCGCGTCGAGCAGCAGCGCCGCCGACGGGTCGAACGCGGCGACGAGCGTGCCGCCCAGCACGAAGCCGAGGACCTGGGCCACCTGGGAGCCGACGTTGGTCAGGGACGTCGCCAGCGCGTACCGGTCGCCGTCGAGCACGTCGGCCATCAGCGCGGACCGGGCGGACTCGAACGGTGGCCCGCACACCGCCACGACGAGCAGCAGGCCCAGCAGCACCGGCAGTGGCGTGCCCGGGATCGCCATCCCGGCCACGAGCAGCGCCCGGGCGGCGTCGGTGGCGATGAGCACGCGGTGCCGGGGGAACCGGTCGGCCAGGGTCGACAGCAGCGGCCCGCCGAGCAGCCACGGCAGGTAGCTGATCGCGAAGGTGATCGCCGACAGCAGCGGTGAGTCGGTGCGCTGGTAGACCAGCACGGTCAGCGCGACGCGGGCCAGCTCGTCGCCGATGGTCGACAGCAGGTAGGTGCCGAACAGCGGCCGGAACTCCCGGACGGCGAACAGCTCGCGGAAGGTCGCCGGGCGGGGGGTGGCGCCGGCCGGGCTCCTGCCGGCCGACGCGCTGCCGCTCAGCGGGCTCCCGCCGGCGCGCCCGCCGCGGACAGCAACGGCAGGGGCGTGCGGATGCCCTCGGCGACGAAGCGCTCCTTGAGCCGCATGCGCAGCTCGCGGCCCACCCGCCACTGGTCGGCGTTGGTGGTGCGGACCTGCAGTCGCATGGACACCCCCTCGGAGGTGATCTGCTCGACGCCGAGGGACTCCGGCGCGGCCAGCAGCACCGCGGCCCACTCCTCCTCGGCGTGCATCTCGTCGGCGACCTCCTGCATGGCCACCCGGCAGCGCTCCAGGTCGGTGTCGTGGGCGACCGGCATGTCGATGACCACCTGGGCGTAGCCCTGGCTCTTGTTGCCGACCCGCAGCACCTCGCCGTTGCGGGCGTACCAGACCACGCCGTTGACGTCACGCAGGCGGGTGATGCGCAG
>DASQDS010000329.1:0-5322 GCA_035634075.1 Pilimelia sp.
AGCGGTCAGGCCCGCTGCGGCGCTCCGGCGATGCTGCGACACGGTCACGGCGCTGCCAATCTCACCGGCGGACAAGTCTGCCTGGGAGGTTACTCCGAATGGGGGGTTCCGCGGGGCGCACTTGGCCTGCAACATCGCAACCCACCGGAGCGCCCGACCAGGCGCGGCGCCCGGTCACGTCGCCGGCAGGTGGGCGAGCTGGACGAGCCGGGTGCCACCCTTGCGGGTGACCAGCCAGCCGCGGCCGGGCGGCAGCCGGGACGGCCGGACGTTGCCGATCAGGGCCCCCTCCTCCCGCTCGCCGGCCATCACCAGGCCGGGGGACGAGAGCTCCCGGAGCCGCTGGATCACGGGCTCGTACAGCGCGCGACTGGCCCCGCCCGAGCGGCGCGTGAGCACCAGGTGCAGGCCGATGTCGCGGGCCTGCGGCAGGTACTCCAGCAGGGCGTGCAGCGGGTTGGCCGGGCCGGTGGCGACCAGGTCGTAGTCGTCCACCAGCACGAAGCACTCCGGGCCGGTCCACCACGACCTGTCCCGCAACTGCTGCGGCGTCACGTCCGGGCCCGGGAGCCGGCGCTGCATGTAACCGGCCACGGACTCGATCAGCTCGGTCGTCTGCTGCGCCGCGCTGCCGTACCCGATGAGGTGTTCCGTGGCGACGGAGCCCAGCAGGCTGCGCCGGTAGTCGACCAGGATGATCCGCGCCTGGTCGGGCGCGTACCGGTGCGTGATCGTGGTCGCCAGGGAGCGCAGGAACGACGACTTGCCGCACTCGGCGTCCCCGAAGAGCAGGAAGTGCGGCTCGCCGGTGAAGTCGAGGCTGACCTGGCGCAGGTCCGCCTCCGCGATGCCGATCGGCAGGGCCAGCGTGCCGGGCGCGGCGTCGAGGTCCAGCCGGTCGTAGGCCAGCACCGGCGGCAGCAGCCGGACCGGGGGCGCGGGCGGGCCGGTCCAGCTGGCGGCCACGGCCTTCACCATCGCCGAGGTGTCGCCCCCGAGGCTGGACAGCTCCGGTACGACGGTGAGGAAGTGCAGGCCCTGCGCCGTGATGCCGCGGCCGGGCGAGCGCTCGGGGACGTTGGCCGCCGCGCGGCGGTTCACCATCGAGTCGCTCGTGTCGCCGAGCCGCAGCTCCAGCCGGGAGCCCAGCAGGTCCCGGATGGCCGGCCGGAAGTCCATCCAGCGGCCCGCCGCCACCGCGACGTGGATGCCGTAGGACAGGCCGCGGGTGGCGATGTCGGTGATCACGGGCTCGAGATCCTCGAACTCGCCCTTGATCGTGGTCCAGCCGTCGACCACCAGGAAGACGTCCCCGAACGGGTCCGCATCGGCCCCTGCGTGCCGGCCGCCGGCCGTCCCGACGCCGGCCGCGACCGCCGCGCGCCGCCGCCGGTAGGAGCCCATCGAGTCGACCCCCAGCTCGCCGAAGCGCCGCTCCCGCTCGGACAGCAGCGTGGCCACCTCGCCGACGGTACGGCGGACCGCGGCCACGTCCAGCCGCCCGGCGACCCCGCCGACGTGCGGCAGGTCCCGCACGCTGGCCAGCGAGCCGCCGCCGAAGTCGAGGCAGTAGACCTGCACCTCGGCCGGCGTGTGGGTGAGCGCCAGTCCGGCGACCAGCGAGCGCAGGACGGTGGATTTGCCGCTCTGCGGGCCGCCGACGACGGCCACGTGCCCGGCGCCGCCCTCCAGGGACAGCCACAGCAGGTCGCGGCGCTGCTCGAACGGCTTGTCCACGATGGCCACCGGCACCTGGAGCGCGCCGTGCAGCTCCGGGTTGGCGAACGTCAGCCCGCGCGCCGGGTCGGCCACCACCGGGCCGAGCAGCTCGTCGAGGGTGGGGGACTGGGACAGCGGCGGCAGCCACACCTGGTGCGCGGGCGGCCCCTGCCCGGCGAGCCGGCCGACCATGATGTCCAGCAGGCTCTCCGCCCCCGCCGCGTCCTCCGCCGGGGCGGTGGGCCTGGCCTCCGGCTCCGGCACGGGCACGAAGTGGGTGCTGTAGCCGAGCACCCGGCCGGCGCCGGCCCGGACGTCCCCGCCGGCCCCGGCCGCCCCCGGGCGGTGGAACGCGCCGGAGACGTACGCGGCCTTGAACCGCACCAGCGGCTCCGTGCCGAACTTGAGGAAGCCGTGCCCGGGGGAGCGGGGCAGCTCGTACGCGTCCGGCACGCCGAGGACCGCGCGTGACTCCAGCGCCGAGAAGGTCCGCAGGCCGATGCGGTACGACAGGTGCGTGTCCAGGCCGCGCAGCCGGCCCTCCTCGAGCCGCTGGCTGGCCAGCAGCAGGTGGACGCCCAGCGACCGGCCCAGCCGGCCGATCTGGACGAACAGGTCGATGAAGTCCGGCTTGGCGGACAGCAGCTCGGAGAACTCGTCGCAGATGATGAACAGCGAGGGCAGCGGCGCCAGCGCCGTCCCGCTCGCCCGGGCCTTCTCGTAGTCGCGCAGGCTCGCGTAGTTGCCGGCCCGGCGCAGCAGCTCCTGCCGGCGGACCAGCTCCCCGTTGATCGCGTCCACCATGCGGTCCACCAGGGGCAGCTCGTCGGCCAGGTTGGTGATCACGGCGGCGGTGTGCGGCACCTTGTCCAGCGACGCGAACGTCGCGCCGCCCTTGAAGTCGACCAGGACGAAGTTGAGCACCTCCGAGGAGTGGGTCGCGGCCAGCCCGAGCACCAGCGTGCGCAGCAGCTCGGACTTGCCCGAGCCGGTCGCGCCGATCAGCAGGCCGTGCGGGCCCATGCCGTCCTGCGCCGACTCCTTGATGTCCAGCTCGACCGGCGTGCCGTCGGCGCCCACCCCGAGCGGCACCCGCAGCCTGTCGCGGTTGGGGCGGGCCGCCCAGCCGGCGGCGACCTCGAAGGCGTACGGGTCGGCCACGCCGAGCAGCTCGCCGAGCCCCATCTCCGCGGCGAGGGGGGCGTCGGCGGAGCGGGACGCGGCGGCGAGCCGCAGCGGCGCGAGCCGCCGCGCCACCGCCTCGGCCTCCTCGGTGGAGAGCTGGTCGGCCGTGCCCACGTCGGCGGAACCGTCCATCGAGTACGTGCGCAGCCGGCGCACGCCGCGCTGGTTGGCCACCTCCAGCACCAGCATCGTGCGGTCCAGCAGCCGCGGCGGCGGGCTGTCGAGGTCGAAGACCGTGAGCCCGTCGATGCCGCCGTCCGTGGTCAGGTGCGTCGCGCCGGTCAGATCGCCGCCGTCGAGCACCACCACGACGTGCGGGCCGTCGGTGACCTGGTGGCCGGGGCTGAATCGGGGCCGGTTGCCGATCACGTCCTCGAGCAGCCGCTCCAAATCCGTCGCGGCGCTGGTGACCAGGCGGACCGGCCCGAGGGCGTCCGCGCGGGTGGGGTGCTGGGCGTGCGGCAGCCATTTGACCCATTCCCAGGCGGCCCGCCGCTCCGGCCCCGCGCACACCGACACGACGAGGTCGTCGGGCGCGTGGAACACGCTGAGCTGGATGAGCAGGGCGCGCATCAGGGCGTGCGCGTCGCCGTCGGTCCGCGTGGTGTCGGCCCGGCCGGCGGCGTCGGGCCGCAGGAAGACCCGGGCGAAGCCGCGCAGCGACACCGCCACCGGCAGGTCCGGGACGACGGAGTACGCGTCCAGGAAGCGGCGCAGCGCCCCGGCCGTCATCGGCTCCAGGTCCTCCAGCGGCCGGGTGACCGGCGGCACCAGCGGGGTGGCCAGCGTCTGCGGCCCGATCCCCACCCGCACCACACCGAAATCCGGATCGCTCTTGCGCCGCTCCCACAGCCGGTGACTGGCCACCGTGGACCAGAGCTGGCCCGGGTCGGGGTGCCGGTAGAACTGCCCGCTGCGCTGCCGGGCGGCCGTCTGCCGGACCCGCTTGCGCAGGCTCGCCAGGTGCCGCAGGTACTCCCGGCGGGCGGTCATCATCTCGGCCTTCTTCGGCGAGCCGGACGCGCTGCCCCACGAGGTGGCCAGCATCGCCAGGGAGGAGACGCCGAACATGGCGCCGACGACGTACGAGTAGGCGCCGCCGCCGCGGCCGAACATCATCGCCATCGCGACGCTGCCGCCGAGCATGGGCAGCGTCATCAGCAGCTGCTGCCAGCGGCCGCCGGTGGCCTGCGGGATCTCCGGCGGCGCGTCCACGACCAGCTCGCCGGACGGTATCTCCGGCGCCGGCCGACGCGGCGTGCGTTTGACAATGACCGTGGCCACGGAAACGACCCTCCCCAGGGCGTCCGGCGGGAGGGGTCCGCCGGACGGTGCCCATGGTAGGTACAGTGCCCTCAATCCCGCAGCCACCACCGTTCCGCGTGGGACGTCGGGCGCCGAGAGGGGAGCGGCATGTCCGTTGACCAGGCCGGTCGCTCCGGCGCGTCCGCCGGGTTGGCCCGGGTCACCATCACCGCCCCGCAGCGCCGGGTCGACGTGGCCCTGCCGGAGCACGTGCCGCTGGCGGAGCTGCTGCCCGAGGTGCTCCGGCACGCGGGCGAAGGGCTGGCCGACGACGGCGAGCGGCACGGCGGGTGGCTGCTGCGCCGCGCCGACGGCGAGCCCCTGGCGCCCGCGCAGGGTCTGTTTCCGCAGGGTGTGCGCGACGGCGAGGTGCTGCACCTGGTGCCGGCCCAGGCCCGCTGGCCCGAGCTGGAGTACGACGACGTGGTGGAGGCCGTAGGGGAGGCCGCCCGGCGGCGGGGCACGGTGTGGACGCCGGGGGCCACCCGGGCCGCCACGCTCGCCGCCGCCGCGGTGCTGCTCTGGCTTCCGCTGTTCGCCGTGCTGCGCGACGGTCCCGCCTTCAGCGGCGCGGCCTTCGTCGCGCTGGGGGTGGCGGTGCTGCTGACGCTCGCCGGCGTGACAGCCTCCCGGGCGTACGGTGACGCGCCGGCCGGAGTGGCACTCAGCGCGTGCGCCCTGCCGTACGCGTTCGTCGGCGGCGCCGTGCTGGTGTCCTCCGGTCGCCGGGCCGGCGTGCTCGCGCCGGTGGCCTGGCTCGATGGCTCCGAGCTGCTGGCCGGCGGGGTTTCGCTGCTGCTGGCCGCGGTTCTCGCCGCAGTCGGGGTGGCCGCCTCCGCCCGGGTTTTCATGGCCGGCGCCGTGGTGGGCCTGCTCACCGCGCTCACCGCGCTCACCGGTTACCTCACCTCCGCGGCGGGTGCGGCGGCCGTCCTGGTGGTCGTCCTGGTCTGCGGCATCGGGGCGTTGCCGCTGCTGGCCATCCGCTTCGGCAAGGTGCCGACGCCGCCGGTGACACTGCCGTCCGGGCCCGAGGCGGAGCAGGGCTTCACCGGCTCCGGCGCTGAGTCCGGTGTCCGCGACGCGGCCCGGGAGCGACCGGCCCGGGCCACC
>DASQDS010000330.1:0-4017 GCA_035634075.1 Pilimelia sp.
CGGGTGGGGGCGGCGCCCGCCCTGGCCGGCGTCGACCTCGACCTGCCGGCCGGGCGGCGGGTCGCCGTCGTCGGGCCCAGCGGCGCCGGCAAGAGCACCCTGCTCGGCGTGCTGACCGGCGCCGTCCCCCCCACCGCCGGCCGGGTGACGCTGGACGGGCTCGACCTGGCCGCGTACGACCCGGTGGCCCTGCCCGGCGCCGTCGGCGGGCTCCTCGCCGACGCCCACGTCTTCCACGCCACGGTGCGCGAGAACCTGCTGCTCGGCCGGGCCGACGCGGGCGACGACGAGCTGGCCGCCGCCTGCGCGACCGCCGGACTGCTGGTGTGGGTGCGCGCGATGCCGGCCGGGTTCGACACCGTCGTCGGCGAGGACGGCGGGCAGCTCTCCGGCGGCCAGCGTCAGCGCCTCGCGCTGGCCCGGGCGGTGTTGGCGGCCCCGGACGTCCTCGTGCTGGACGAGCCGACCGAGGGCCTGGACCCGGTCGCCGCCGACGAGGTGCTCGCGGCCGTGCTGGCCGGCGCCGGGCCGCGGCGCGCGGTCGTGCTCGTCACGCACCGGCTGCGCGGGCTCGCCGGCGTGGACGAGGTGGTCGTGCTGGACGGCGGCCGGGTGGTGGCCCGCGGGCGGCCGGACGTGCTCGCCGCCGAGCCGGGCTGGTACCGGGACCAGGCGCTGGCGCAGGAGGTGGCCGAGCGGGGCTACCTCGGCGTGGCGTAACCCGGGATCGGGGTGGGATCCGGGGCGATCCCGGATTGGCGGCTCCGCTCCCGCGTGGCACCCTCGTCGGCATGAGCACGACCGAGCCCGCCCGCGTGCACGCCCCGCCGGCGGCGATCGACGAGCTCGTCGCCACCCTCGCCCGGATGCTGCACGGCCCGGGGCGGTTGAAGGCCGACCTGCTCACCGAGGCGCGGCACGGGCTCGCGGACGCGGCCCACGCCTACCGGGCGGACGGGCTGGCGCCCCCGGCGGCCGAGCGGCGGGCGGTCGCCGACTTCGGACCGGTGCGCGACGTGGCACCGGTCTACCAGGAGGAGCTCGTCGCCGGGGCGGCCCGGCGGTTCGCCCTGTGGCTGGCGGCGATCCCGGTGCTGGTCACCATCGGCGCCGACCAGATGTGGCGGGGTGCACCGTGGACCGGGTCCCCGCGGCCCGCCGGGTACCTGCCGCTGGCGGAGACGGTGGACGCCAGCGGGTACGTTCTCACGGCGACGGCGCTGGCCGCGTACGCCTGGCTCCTGTGGGCCGCCCGCCGCGGCCGCCGGGTCACGGGCGTGGCCCGCGTCGTCGCGGCCGGCGGCCTGACCGCGGTCACCGCGCTGCTGCTCGCCGGCGGCGCGCTCTACCTGCTGACCGTCCGGGTGTCCGCGGCGGCGCTCACCTGGCAACCGATGCTGTTGGGCGGGCTGCTGATCGTCGCGGTGTTGGGGTCGCTGGGCGCCGGGGCCGCCCGGTGCCTGGCCTACGCCCGCCACTCGCCTGTCCGACCACGGCCCCGGCCCGCCGGTGGCTGACGCGGGCCTGGACTCAGGCCGGCGCGCCCGGGGACTGGCCGCCGTCGAGGAAGCCGGCGACGGTCGAGCTGAAACGCTGCCACGCCGCCCGCTCCCCCACCAGCGCCCGGCGGCCCGCGTCGGTGATGCGGTACGTGCGCCGTTCCCGGCCGGCGACCGTGGCCCACTCGCTCTCCACGTAGCCGGCCCGTTCCAGCCGGCGCAACGCCGGATAGACCGTGCCGGTGGGCAGGTCGAACGCGCCGTCGCTGCGGGACCGGAGCGCCTCGATCACCGCGTACCCGTGCAGAGCACCGCCCTCGAGCACCGCGAGCAGCAGCGCATCGAGGTGGCCGTGCAGCGTCTGGGCCTTCATGCGTAGGTAGCCTACTAATCGGACGCCCGCCGGGAAACGCCCCGCCTGTCGGGGTGCGGGCGCCCGGCGCCGCGGGCGGCCCACTAGGGTGTGCCCAGGGTCACCCGTCCGGGCACCACCGGCGGCGGCCCCTCGCCAGCACACTTTCCGCCGTCACCGCTACATCGGAGGTCACCGTGGCCCGCCAGTCGCCACACCGGCCCAACGCCGAGGAGCCCGAGGCCGCGCTCGGCCAGGGCGCGCCCGAGGACGCCGCGCCCGACGAGGCCCCGGCCGTCTTGGCCGACCCGGACGAAGCCGCCGCCCCGGAGGCCACCGATCGCTCGCTGTGGGCGGACGCCAAGATCGACCCGATCGAGCTGGCCCTGCCCGCGGGCGTGGGCTACACGCTGCGGGCCTACCGGCTGTCCTCCGACATCACGCCGACGGACATCGAGGGCCGCGACGACGACGACCCGTTCGCCGCGCGGGCCGACCTCGACGAGGACGACGAGGACGAGGTCGTCATCCTGGACGACGAGTTCAACGCGCTCGCCGGCGCCGAACCGCCGCGCCGCAGGGCGCGCGACGGCGACGAGGACGACGAGGACGACGACGCCCTCGCGGACGTCGAGGAGCCGGAACTCGCGGCGGACGAAGACGACGAGGACGAGGACGAGGACGAGAAGGCGGTCGTCGAGGAGGTCCCGACCTTCCTGAGCCACCGGGGCAAGCTGCTGCTGTTCAAGAGCCCCGAGGCGCTGGTCTCCTTCATCCGGTCCGGGGCGCCGCACGACCTCGCCCAGTTGGACAGCTGGCCTCAGGTCGCCGAGCGGGTCCAACTGGCCGACATCGCCGCCACCTCCGACGACTCGTACGAGTTGGACCTTGTCGTGGAGAACCTGCGCGGCGGCCACGAGACGTGGGACCTGGACCTGCTGATCCGTGCCGGGGAGATCTCCCGCGACCTGGCGTACGCCCTGCGCCTGGCCCCCGTGCTGACCGCGCTGTCGTCCGGTTCGCCCCTGGACGACCTCGACGAGGCCCTGCGCTCGGCGGCCGGCGGCGGCATCGGCGGCTTCATGGGACGCCGACGTCTCCGACGTATCGGGGCACAACAGGCAAGTCTCGGCTGGCGCACGATTATCGGCAAGATCTCTGCGGCTGTGGACTGGCGCGACTGACCCCTCACCAGGGAGCATCAGTCGTTGGCACATAGGGCGTGCTGGGGAGGAGGACGAGGCTGTGGCGCTCGTGCGCGTGTACTGCGGTCTGGCATCGGCGGCGCAGACGTCAGCGCCGGCTTCGGCCGGGGCGGCGCTGACCGGGGCCGTGGTGGACGACGCGGGTCGGCTCCTGGACGTCTGTGAGATCAGCGACGAGCCGATCGGGTACGCGCGGCTGGCCGCCCTGCTCGCCGAGCGCTCCAACGGGTTCACCGGCGTGGCCATCGCCGCGGACAGCGACAGGCACCTCGTCACCGGCCTCTTCACGGCGGCCGGCAGGCCGCTGGCCTTCGCCGAGGCCGACGCCGTGGACGACTTCGCGGAGCGGTTCGCCGACGACGAGTCCGCCGAGGAGATCGAGGCCCCGCAGGCGGAGCGGCGGGCGATCGGGCTCGCCCGGGCGCTGCAGGCGGGCGCGCTGTCGGCCGTGGCCATGCCCACCCCGCGCGAGCTGGCCGGCTACAAGCCCGTGCTCGCCGCGCACGCCGCCCTCATCAACGGCCGGCAGTCGGCCGCGGTCGCGCTGCGCGAGGTGCTCCGGGAGCTCTACCCGGCCGCCCTGCGGGCGTACCCCGACCCGGCGGAGCCGGTCAACCTGGCAATCCTCGACGCGGTGCCCGAGCCGAGCCTCCTGGGCAGCAGCAATGGCGCGCGTGGGCGCGACGCCACCGCCGCCGACGTGATCGCGGCGCGGCTGGCCGCCGAGGGCGTGGCCGACGTCGGCGTGCTCGCAGCGGCCGTCACCGCGCTGCGCGTGGCGGTGTCGGAGACGCCCCGCCGCGGCGCCCCCAACAAGGCCCTCACGGCCGCCGTCGCGGAGACCGTCCGCCAGGCCGTCGCCGCGGTCCGCGCGTCCGACGCGGCCTGCGACACGCTGGTCGGCACGCTGACCGGGCGGATCGCCGCGGGCTCCGCCGCTCCGGCCCGCCGGACCATCCGG
>DASQDS010000331.1:0-8466 GCA_035634075.1 Pilimelia sp.
GGCGTGCCCGGCCGTCGGGCCGCGCCGCCGGCCCCAACAGCGGCGCACAGCCCGCGCGCGGCCGCGCTGCGGCCGGCGGGTACCGGGCGGTGCTGGCCGACCCGGGCAACGTCTGGCTCGCGGTCCTCAACGTGGCGAGCACCCTGATGTGCACCGCCCCGATCATGGCGATGCCCATCTACGTCCTCGACCACCTGCACCGCCCCGCCTGGGTGCCGGGCCTGCTGGCCGCGATCAGCGCCGCCGCGCTGGCGGGTGCGGTGCTGATCAGCCACCGGTTCACCGGCGGTCACGGGCGGCTCGCCGTGCTCGCCGTCGCGAACGTGCTGTGGGCGGGCGCCTGCCTGACCTTCGCGGTGGCCGGGGGCGTGCCGGCGTCCGCCCTGGGTCTCCTCGTGGCCGGCGTGCTGCTGCTCGGCGTCGCCGAGGCGGCGTACGCGCCGACGGCGGACACCCTGCCGCTGGCCATCGCCCCGCCGGCGCTGACCGGGCGCTACTCCGCCCTGCACCAGCTCTCGTGGGGGGTCAGCTCGATCATCGCGCCGATCTTCACGGCCACGCTGCTGGCCGCCGGCGCCGCCGCGGTGTGGTTGGCGCTCGCCGCCGTCTCCGCGCTGGCCGCGGTGGCGTACGCCGCGGCACCCCGCGTGCTGCGCAACCGGGCTGGCCGGGCCGGCGCGGCGACGGCGTGACCTCAGAGCCCGTTGCGGGCGATCACGTCCCGATACCACGTCGCGCTGTCCTTGAGCACCCGCCGCTGGCTGGCGTAGTCCACGTAGACGATGCCCCAGCGTTGCGAGTAGCCCTCCGCCCACTCGAAGTTGTCCAGCAGCGACCACAGGTGGTAGCTCTCCAACCGCACGCCCTCGCCGATGGCCCGACGGGCGGCGGTCAGGTGGTCGCGCAGGAACGTGATCCGCTCCGGGTCCGCCACCTTCCCGCCCTCGAGCGTGTCGTCGCGCGGCATGCCGTTCTCGGTGATCGTGATCGGCAGGTCGCCGTAGTCGCGCTTGATCCGGGTCAGGACGTCGTACATGCCCTCGGGGAAGATCTGCTGCCAGGTCGCCACCGAGGTGGGCAGTTTGGTGATCCGGTCGCCGCCGGGGCCGATGAACACCGGGTTGTAGTACTGGATCGCCAGGATGTCGACCGGCGCCGAGATGGTCTTCAGGTCGCCGTCCCGGATCGCCGCCCGCATCGGCGCGTCGGCCCCCACGTCGTCGAGCACGTCCTTCGGGTAGGCGCCCTTGAGGATCGGGTCGAGGTACAGGCGGTTCTCGTAGCCGTCCGCCAGCCGCACCTCCGGGGCGTCCCGGTTGTCGCCCTCCGCCGGGTACGCGGGCGCGAGGTTGAGGGCCGGGCCGATGCGCTGCTTGCCGCCGCCGGCGCGGTACGCCTGCACCGCCATGCCGTGGGCGAGCAGCAGGTGGTGCGCGACCACCAGCGCCGCCGCGCGGTCCCGCTTGCCGGGGGCGTGCACGCCGAAGGTGTAGCCGACGTCCACGATGGTCTTCGGCTCGTTGATGGTGAGCCACACGGGCACCCGGTCGCCGAGCGCGCCGAAGACGATCTCCGCGTAGTCGGCGAACCACTTCGCGCTGTCCCGCTGCTCCCAGCCACCCTTGTCCTGCAGCGCCTGCGGGAGGTCCCAGTGGAACAGCGTCGCCATCGGCTTGATGCCGCGCTGGTGCAGGCCGTCCACGAGGCGCTTGTAGAAGTCGAGCCCCTTGACGTTGGCGTTGCCCCGCCCGGTGGGTTGGACGCGGGGCCAGGAGATGGAGAAGCGGTACGACGTCAGGCCGAGCGACTTCATGATGTCGAGATCCTGGACGTACCGGTGGTAGTGGTCCGCCGCCACGTCGCCGGTGTCCCCGTTGCGGACCCGCCCGGACTCCCGGCTGAACGTGTCCCACACCGATGGGCCGCGGCCGTCCTCGCGGGCGGCGCCCTCGATTTGGTACGCCGACGTGGCGGCGCCCCAGCCGAAGCCCGCCGGGAAGGGGCCGCCGGCGGGGGGCGAGGAGCCCGTGGCGCCGGGCGTCGGCCCGCCGGACGGGTCGCCGTCGGAGGTGCAGCCGGCGGCGAGGGGCAGGACGGTGGCGGCTGGCACGGCGGCGGCAGCGGCGATCACGGTACGGCGACGCATGGCGCCCATCCTGACCGCTGAGATCCACCGGCGCAGCCCCGGACGGCCCGCCTGCGGGTTTCCGCACCGGTCGGGGCGGTCAGCCGGTGTTGCGCATGCCGGCGGCGATGCCGTTGACCGGGGTGAGCAGCGCCCGCTCCAGTGTCGTGTCCGTCCCCGAGGCGCGCCGGGCGCCCGGCGCCGTGCTGACGACCCGCCCGGCCGCCCCGGACTCCCGGTACTGCCCCAGCAGCGCGACCTGCAGGTGGTGCAGCGGCTCCAGGTAGGAATCCCGGACGGCGAGCGTGCGCCGCAGCGCCGGCTGGGCCTCCAGCAGCGCCGACTCGCCGGTGACCGCGAGAACCTCGTGGACGCTGCGGTCGTACTCCTCCTCGATCTTGTCGAAGATCGGCCGCAGGCCTTCGGGGACCAGCGTCCCGACGTACCGGCGCGCGATGCTCAGATCGGTCTTGAACAGCATCATCTCGACGTTCGACAGGAACGTCCGGAAGAAGTGCCAGTCCGCGTACATCTCGGCGAGCACGTCGGAGAGGCCCGCGTCCCGGGCGGCGCGCAGCCCCGTCCCGACGCCGTACCAGCCGGGGACGATCTGCCGTGACTGCGTCCAGCCGAACACCCAGGGGATGGCGCGCAGGCCGCCGAGGCCGGCGTCGGCGTTCGGCCGCTTCGCCGGCCGCGAGCCGATGTTCAGGGCGCCGAGGAGCTCGGTCGGCGTGGACGCCCAGAAGTACGCCGGCAGGTCGGGCTCCTCGACCAGGGACCGGTACGCCCCGAACGCCGCGTCCGACGCCACGTCCATGGCCGCATCCCAGCGGTTCAGCGCCTCGGTGGACACCCGGGGCGTGGTGTGCAGCAGGGTGGCCTGCAGCACGGCGGCGACCGTCAGCTCCAGATTTTCCCGGGCGAGCGCCGGCAGCGTGTACTTGTCGGAGATGACCTCGCCCTGCTCGGTGACCTTGATGGCGCCGTCCAGCGTCCCGTAGGGCTGGGCCAGCACCGCCTCGTGCGTCGGCCCGCCGCCGCGGCCCACCGTGCCGCCGCGGCCGTGGAAGAGCCGCAGCCCCACGCCGTGCTTCGCGGCGACGTCGCGCAGCGAGCGCTGCGCGCGGTGGATCCGCCACTGCGAGGTGGTGATCCCGGCCTCCTTGTTCGAATCCGAGTAGCCGAGCATCACCTCCTGCACGTCGCCACGCGCCCGCACGAGCGCCCGGTACGCCGGCAGGGAGAGCATCTCGTCCAGCAGCGCGCCACCGGCGTCCAGCTCCGCCGGCGTCTCCAGCAGCGGGACGAAGCCCACCCGGGCGCGCCCCGCGTGCACGTCCACCAGGCCCGCCTCGCGGGCCAGCACCGCGGCCGCCAGCACGTCGTCCACGCCGAGCGTCATCGAGATGATGTACGACTCGATCACCTCGGCGCCGAACCGCTCGTGCGCCTCGCGGATCGTGGCGAACACGTCGAACGTCTTGCGCGCCGAGTCGGTCAGCGGGGTCTCCACGCCGGCCAGCGGCCGCCTGCCGGTCAGCTCGCGGGCGAGCAGCTCCGTGCGCTGCGCCCGGGTCAGTGCGCCGTAGTCGGCCTCGCCGACGCGCTCGTACAGCTGCTCCAGGACCGCGTGGTGGGCCTCGGCGTGCTCGCGCACGTCCATCGTGGCCAGGTGCAGGCCGAACGCCGACACCGTCCGGATGGCCGAGGCGAGCAGGCCGATGGCGGTGAGCTGGCCGGAGTTGCGGGCGAGCGAGGCCCGCATCAGCTCCAGGTCGGCGATCAGATCCGCCGAGCCCAGGTAGTCCCGCCCCGGCACGTGGGCCGTCCCCGCGCCCAACCGGCGCCGGGTGTTTGCCAGCTTGGCCTTCACGCACCGCGCCTTGAGCCGGTACGGCTCCTCCGCGTTGGTCCGCCGGAAGCGCGCCGCCACCTCGGGCAGCGCGTCGAGGTCCTTGGCGAGGCTCGCCGACAGGTCCAGCGACACCCCGCGCAGCCGGCGGGACACCGACACCTCGTTGATGAGCCGGTCCATCGCGGCCTCCGTGGCCTGGATGCCGTGCTCGTGCTGGATGATCAGCACGTCCCGGGTCACGGTCGGCGTGACGAACGGGTTGCCGTCGCGGTCGCCGCCGATCCAGGTGCCGAAGGTCAGCGGGCGGGACGTCGGCGCGGTCTCCACGCCCAGCCCCCGCAGCGTGTCGGCCAGGTCGTCGAGCACCTGCGGCGCGGCGTCGGCGTACAGGTCGCGCAGGTAGAACACCGCGTTGCGGGCCTCGTCCGTCGGGTCCGGCCGGTTCAACCGCAGCTCGTCGGTCTGCCAGATCAGGTCGAGCAGCTCCGCCAGGCGGCGCTGCGTCTGGGGCGACTCGCCCTCGCTGCCGTACAGCACGGCGGCGGTGGCCTCGGCGTCCAACTCGTCGGCCACCGCCCGCAGCTTGGAGAGGATGGAGCGGCGGGCCGCCTCGGTCGGGTGCGCCGTGAAAACAGGCCGGATGGCCAGCCGCCGCGCGGCCGCGGAGATCTCGTCCGCCGACACGCCGCGCTCGGCGATCAGCTTCGCGGCCTCGTCCAGCCACCCGCCGTGGGCCGCCCGCCGGCGGCGCAGCTCCCGGGCGCGGTGCACCTGCTCGGTGATGTTCGCCAGGTGGAAGTAGGTGGAGAAGGCCCGGGCCAGCTTGGTGCCGACCGAGACGTCCAGGGCGCTCAGCCGGGCGGCGGCCGCCTCGGCGTCCGTCCGGACCAGTGCCCGGACCTCCTCGACGAGGTCGAGCAGCGGGCGGCCCTCCTGCCGGGCCAGCGTCTGCCCGAGCAGCGTGCCCAGCCGCCGGATGTCGGCGCGCAGCGCCGGCGCCTCGACACTGTCGGGATTTTCCGGGTGGCGGGTCGCGTCACTCACCGCGCGCTCCTCACGTCGCTGGGAAGGACGGCGCTGTCCCGCACCGGCTGATCGTATCGGCGGGGCGGCGTGGTCGGGGCCCGTCGGTGGCGATTGTCACGAGCGGTGCCGCCGGCGCGGCGATGTCGTCAATCAACGCACCCTTGGTGCCAGCCGGTGGTGGCGGGCCGCGTGGCCGGTACCCGGTGCCGCCGGCCGGACACGAGCGGCAAGCGGCCCCGGCCCTGACCTGTCGCACGGTCCCCTGCCGGGCTTCTTGGAGCACTGCGCACCAGGCATCCCGCAAGATCTAGTTGGACCTAAACCTGGCGGGTAACCGGCGCGCCGGGAACCCACAACTGCGAAGGCGAGGGGGCAACGGGCGGCGCGTTCGACGATCGCCTCGGTGGGGCCCTGGTCCCACCGATCACTGGCCGCCCCGGTCAGCGCCGGCCCGTGCAGCGGTGCAGACCCATTCGGGTCGTGGGCATGCCCGGCCATGAGCGCCCTGACGCCCACGGGCAGCGAAGCGCAAAAGTCGACGCCAACCCCGACCCCAAGATCTCCAACCGCGCCCCCCCACGCGCAAACACCGGGCCCCCCACCACCCACCGCCCCCTGAGCGCGATCTTGGTCCCGTGACCCCCCGAAACGGTAGCCACCGGACCAAGATCTCCAAGACACGCCGCTCCGCGCGGCCGGCGCGCCCACTACCCACCGCCCCTGAGCGCGGTCTGGACCTGCGACCCGAACGGTAGCCAACGGACCACGGCGGGTAGCAGCGGTGCCTCGAACCCCAACTCCGAAAGTCGGGACAACCACATGGTGACCGGCACGTCCACGGACGTGCCGGTGTCGCGATCAGGGCCGGGCGGCGGATCGTCAGCAGTCGTAGCGCGCGTGCCCCGCGATTATTGTCAATCGCGGGGCACGCGGTTGAGCGTCAGAACGCGCCGGTGCTCCACAGCGCCCGGATGCGGAGCCTACCCGCCTGGTCCTCGGAGGCGCAGTAAATCACGAGGTTCGAGTCGGCCTGCAAGGCCAGCAGAGGAACCTCGACATTACGGCGGCAGTGCTTGTCCGTGGCCCACACGCTGTCGGTATATCCGGGGGTGTACAGCACCAGGTTGGAGTCGTCCTGGAACAACATCTGGCTGGCACGGTAGTTGTCCGTATTCGACTCCCACTTGACGTCGCCGTTGTGTCGGTTGTAGACGACGAGGTTGCCGTCGGTCTGCATTGCCAGCCGCGCGTTCCCGAAATACCAGTTTTTACCCTTGTCCAGCCATTGCCACGCGGTGTTGAAGATGACGTCGACGCCCTTCACCTGGCCCACGTAGACATCGCCTCGGACGGGGTTCGGTATCGCGGCCGCCCGAGGGTCGGTCGGCTTGGCCGCCGACAGAATCGAAGCGTCCAACCCTTCGACCAGTATGTATTCATCGGGCGGCAAGTCGGCTGACGCGGCTGCGGCGGGACCGCCGACAGCCAACGCAAGAATGGACGTCGTGGCGGTGAGGAGCGCGAGCAGTCTCCTTGTTTTGGGCATGCGCATTCCTTTCGGGACAATAGGATTGTCGCCGGCTGGCGACTTACCGGCCGACATGGCCGTGAAACCGCGCGTCTAACGAAGGCGCCCGGTCGCGCGACGGTGGAGCAGCGTCGGCTCCTGCCAGGAGTGGAATCCGCTGCCATGGGGAAACAAGTCCCGCAATGCGGATGAAGATGCCGGCATTTAGACCCCCGTCGTAGCCGTGACAAGCATCGACGTTAGCAGGTGCCGTCGCCCGTGTATAGGCGCGATTCAACCGGGCTCGAAATTGCTGTAAACAGCGATCGCGGCGGTGCGCGTGGCGCCTCTCAATGTGTGATCACCCGGCCGGCCGTGCGATTGATCGACTACCCGTCCGCTGTGCGACTCGCCTGCCACGGCGCAGCGGACGGGCAGTCGATCATTGGCGCCGGCGTCATCAGGGCGGTCCACGCCGGGAGTTGTCGGAGGGCGGAGATAGGCTGGGCACATCCCCCCGCCGGTCCCGGCGTGCGGGTATTTCAGCGTGCGGGTACTTCAGCGTGCGGGTACTTCGGCGTGCGGGCTGGTGACGGGCCGTCCACACCACCGGCCACCGGACCGCATCAACGGCCACCACACCAACGGCCACCACACCAACGGCCGCCATAACACCACGGCACACCATCACGGGGAGAGCCGCTCATGAAGCTCGCCGGTCTCCTGCCGGCCGTCCTGGCCGATCCGGCCCTGACGCGCGCCCGCGACCTGGCCCGCGCCGGCGGGCCGCCGGCGGACGGGCTGGATCTGACCGCCCCGGCCGCCCTGCGGCCGTTCGCCGTGGCGCTGGTGGCCGCCGCCACCGAGGCGGGCGGTGCCGCCCGGCCGGTGCTCGCGGTCACCGCGACGAGCCGCGAGGCGGACGACCTGGCCGAGGCGCTCGCCGCCCTGCTGCCGCCGGAGCTGGTCGCCGTCTACCCCGCCTGGGAGACGCTGCCGCACGAGCGCCTGTCGCCGCGTTCCGACACGGTCGGGCGGCGGCTCGGCGTGCTGCGCCGGCTGGCGCACCCCGACGCCGGCGACCCGCAGCGGGGGCCGGTGCGGGTGGTCGTCGCGCCGGTCCGCAGCGTGCTGCAGCCGCAGCTCAAGGGCCTGGGCGACCTGGAGCCCGTGGAGCTGCGCCCGGGCGCGGAGGCGGAGCTGGACGCGGTGGTCCGCCGGCTCGCCGACCTGGCGTACGCCCGGGTGGCCCTGGTCACCAAGCGCGGCGAGTTCGCCGGGCGCGGCGGCATCCTGGACGTCTTCCCGCCCACCGAGGAGCACCCGAGCCGGGTGGAGTTCTGGGGCGACGAGGTCGAGGAGATCCGCACCTTCGCGGTCGCCGACCAGCGCACCATCGACACGGTCGACCGGCTGTGGGCGCCGCCGTGCCGGGAGTTGCTGCTGACCCCGCAGGTGCGCCGTCGCGCCGCGGAGCTGGCCACCGAGCATCCCGCGCTGGCCGAGATCCTCGACAAGCTCGCCGAGGGCATCCCGGTGGAGGGCATGGAGTCGCTGGCCCCCGCGTTGCTGGCCGGCAGCGACTCCCTGGAGCTGCTGCTGGACTGCATGCCCCCGGGCACGCACGTCCTGCTCTGCGATCCCGAGCGCATCCGCACGAGGGCGCACGACCTCGTGCGTACCTCGGCTGAGTTTCTGGAGGCCAGCTGGGCCTCGGCCGCGACCGCCCAGGCGGCGGCCGACGGCTCCCTCGGCCTCGGCGGCCAGACCCCCATCGACCTCGACGCGGCGGCCTTCCGCGGGCTGGGCGAGGTGCGGACCCGGTCCGCGCTGCTCGGTCTGCCCTGGTGGTCGGTGTCGCCCTTCGGGCTGGCCGAGGTCGAGGCGCGCAGATCCGACGAGCCGTGGCGCGACCCGGAGCCGGCGGTCGTCGTGACCGCCGATGAGGGG
>DASQDS010000332.1:0-2570 GCA_035634075.1 Pilimelia sp.
CGCCGGCCCACGGGCACGCCCGAGCCGGCGAGCAGGGCCGGGGCCGCGCCGAGCGTGACCACGCCGGGCAGGTCCCAGCCGGGGACGGGCAGCACCCGGTCGTACGCCCCGGTGGCCAGCACGACGAGCCGGCTGCGTACCGGGTCGCCGGCCGCCAGCCCGCCGTCCGCGGCGGTGTGCAGCCGGAAGCCGCCGCCCGGCTCGGGCTCCGCGAGCCACACGGCCGCGCCCGCCCGGTAGTCCACCGACGAGGCGAGCAGGGCGGCGCGCAGCCGGGCGAAGACGTCCCAGTCCCGGTGGCCTCCGCCGTCGTCGTCGTCGCGGTGCCGCCAGAACTGCCCGCCGATGCGGGGCGCGCCGTCCAGCAGCGCCACTCGGCAGCCGGCCCGCGCGGCGGTGACCGCGGCGGCGAGGCCGGCCGGCCCGGCCCCCACCACGGCGACGTCGAAGGCAGGAGCGCCCGTCATCGGCCGGTGCCGAGCTGGGTGGTGACCGTCATGCCGGGCCGGGCGGGCACCACGCAGGCGCGCTGGTTGGCTGCGCCGTTCACGGTGACCAGGCAGTCGAAGCACGTCCCGATGCCACAGAACAGCCCGCGCGGGGCACCGCCCACCCGAGTGGTCCGCCAGGACCGGACGCCGGCGGCCCACAGCGCCGCGGCCACCGTCTGCCCGGGCGCCGCCGGGACCGCGCGGCCGTCGAAGAGGATCGCGTACGTCATCCGAAGCGCTCCGGGTGGAAGGGAAAGGCGGCGGCGACCGCGGCCGGGGACTCGGTCAGCATGTCGGCGACCAGGGCTCCGGTGGCCGGTGCCAGCGTCACGCCGGCACCGGCGTGCCCGCACGCGTGGTAGAGACCGCGGACCCACGGGTCCGGCCCGATGATCGGCAGCTGGTCGGGGGTGTCGGGCCGGAAGCCGCGGACCACGCCGATCACCGACACGCCGGCGAGGAACGGGAACAGCGCGACAGCCCGTGCGGCCAGCGCCCGGAGCACGGGCAGCGGCCACGACCGGTCCAGGCCGGCGCGCTCCCGGCTCGCGCCGATGAGCAGGGCGCCGGCCCGGGTGCCCGTCACCGACGCGGCGCCCTCGGGACGGCGGGCGGGGGCCTGGCTGGCGGCCGCGTAAACGGCGTGCCGGATGGGCGGCGGGTGCCGGCGCCCCGGCCGCGGCGCGCCGAACGGCTCGGTCACCAGCAGGAAGCCCCGCCCCGGGATGATCGGCAGCCCCGTACCGGCCAGCGCGGCGACGTCGCCCCCGCCGACGCCGGCCGCGTTCACCACCGCCCCGCAGGCGATCCGCTCGCGCCGGGCCGTCCGCACGCCGGCGACCCGCATGCCCGCGTCCAGCTCCATCGCCCGCACGTCCACGCCGAAGCGGACGTCCGCGCCGCTGGCCCGCAGCAGGTGGGCGGCCGCGACCACGGCGTCGACCTGAAGCTCGTGCGGGTAGTGCACGCCCCCGGCCAGGCCCGGAGCCAGGAGCGGCTCATAGTCGCGCAGGTCGTCGCCGCCGACGTCCACAGCGGCCAGGCCGGCGGTGCGCTGGCGGGCGGCCAGGTCGGCCAGGGCGGCCCGGTCGGCCGGCGTGGCCGCCACGGCGAGGCTGCCCTTGCGGGTCAGCTCCAGGCGGGCGGCGCCCAGGTCCGCGCCGAGCTCCTCCCACCGGCGGAGGGACTCCAGCGCCAGCTCCAGCGCGGGGCCGGGCGCCCGGGTGGCGGCGTGCACGAGGCCCTGCCCGGTAGCCGTGGCGCCCGCTGCCACCGCACCCCGGTCGACCACGGTGACGGAGAGCCCGGCGCGCGCCGCGTAGAAGGCGCAGGCCGCGCCGACCACCCCGGCGCCGATGATGACCACGTCCGGGAACGCCATCTAGGCACGATCGCACGCCCCGCGCGCGCCACGCCAGAGCGGTGTTCGATCTCCGTCAATTGCCGTGCCGCTCCCACCAGCGGTGCCGTTCGCGGCTGACCTCGCAGTCACCGGCGGACCAGGTGTCGTAGTGCGTGCGCCAGGTGAGGCAGTAGCGGTCGTGCGAGCCGCCGGCCGACGTGGGCACGTCCTCGCGCCAGTACCGCAGGCCGCCGCCGGGGTCGGCTTTGACCTGCACGTTGTCCACGTCCACCGGAGGCACGGGGAAGGGCGGCCCGCCGCGCCGCGGGTCCACGTAGACCTCGACGTACTGCTCGACCTGCGCGTGCGTGCCAAGCGGCAGTTCCTGCGCCGCGAGCAGGTGCCAACCGTCGCGCCACCAGAGCCACGCCTGCCACGCCGGCCGTGGGCCGCTGGCCTCGGTGTGCAGGTAGATCCACACCTGATCCCCGGCGTTCAGCGGGTACTGGTCGTAGAACGTCCAGGCGTTGCTGTTCGTGTCGAACGTGTAGATCCGCTGCCGGCCGTCGCCGCTCCAGCCGGTCTCCGCCCAGCCGGCTTCCAGCCAGGCGACGCCGCCCGGGACGGTGCGCTTGGCCATGAACCGGGTGGCCACGAAGTCGTGCGTGCCGGCCCGCACGCCGGCGTCGCGGACGGTGACCCGGCCCTGGACGCCGGCGAAGTCCGCGCCGCTCGTC
>DASQDS010000333.1:0-18301 GCA_035634075.1 Pilimelia sp.
TGTTCGCCATGCAGGTCCGCGCGATCGCCGAAGCCGCCGCCATCCGCCTGCGGGCCGGCGGCGACCCCCGGCCGGAGATCATGGTGCCGCTCGTCGGCGCCGTGCAGGAACTCGAGACGGTCCGCCACGAAGCCGAAACCCTGCTCGCCACCATCGAGGGTGTGCCGCCGATCCGGATCGGCACCATGATCGAATTGCCGAGGGCGGCGCTGACCGCCGGGGAGATCGCGCAGTCGGCGGAGTTCTTCTCCTTCGGCACCAACGACCTCACCCAGATGGGCTGGGGCTTCTCCCGCGACGACGTCGAAGGCGCGTTCTTCGGCCGCTACCGCGACCTCGGCATCTTCGCGGTGTCCCCGTTCGAGACCATCGACGCCAAGGGCATCGGCCGGCTGATCCGCATCGCCGTCGAGGAGGGCCGCGCCGCCCGACCCGATCTGACCGTCGGCGTGTGCGGCGAACACGGCGGCGACCCGAAGTCGGTGCGGTTCTTCCACAGCGCCGGCCTGGACTACGTCTCCTGCTCGCCGTACCGCATCCCGATCGCCCGCCTCGAAGCCGGCCGCGCCGCGGTGCAACCCACCGGACCGGCCTCCGACAGCCGATAGGAGGGGAGTCATGACCACCACCATCCGCACCCGAACTGCAGCGGCCACGGCAAGCCCTGACATCGACCCGGCGATCGAGGTCGGCGGGCCACGAGGGGTCACGCTCGTACCGGTCAGCCACCGCGACCGCACGGTCGGGGCGTACATCGTCCGGGACGGAGCGGCGGCCTTCCACCCCGTCGTCGACGTGACCCGCATCGTGGCTTGGAGCCTGGCCGCCACCACGGCCACCGTCGCGATCGCGGTCACCCGACGCAGGGCGCCGGCGATCGGGACGGTCACCATGGGCCACGGCGGCTGGCTCAGCCTCAAGGGCCAACCGCCGCCCGCGCTACGCGCTGCCAGCCACGACCGACCATGGTGGGCTCGCCTGCTGCGAGCGCGCCGACTCGTACTCCAGCGCTGACCACGCTGCGGGACGGGACCATTGCCCCGTCCCGCAGCGTCCTACGCCCCTGCCGTACGAGGCCCCAGTGAGCCAACACTGGAATGGAACACCGCAGTTTGCTATTGAGGAGGCCTACCATGCGCGCATCGATTGTCACCGCGTTCGACCGGCCGCTGGAGTTGCAGGAGGTGCCGGTCCCGCAACCGGGTGCCGGCGAAGTGCTGGTCCGGATCGAGGCCAGCGGGTTGTGCCACACCGACATCCACGCCGCCCGCGGCGACTGGCCGGTCAAGCCGACACCGCCGTTCATTCCCGGCCACGAGGGTGTCGGCATCGTCGAGCAGGTCGGCGCGGGAGTCGCCGCGCCCGCCGTCGGGGACCGGGTCGCCATTCCGTGGCTCGGGTACGCCTGCGGGTCCTGCGACTACTGCGTCAGCGGCTGGGAGACCCTGTGCGAGTCGCAGCGCAACACCGGCTACGCGATCAACGGCGGCCACGCCGAGTACGCGGTCGCCGCCGCCGACTACGTCGTGCAGGTCCCCGCCGGGATCGACCCGGCCGAGGCCGCCCCGCTGACCTGCGCGGGCGTCACCACGTACAAGGCCGTTAAGGTCGCCGGCGTGCACCCGGGTGAGCGGGTGGCGATCTTCGGTATCGGCGGCCTCGGTCACCTCGCCCAGCAGTACGCTCAGATCTTCGGCGGTGAGACCATCGCGGTCGACGTCACCGACGAGAAGCTGCGCCTGGCCACCACGCTCGGCGCCAGCCATGTCGTCAACGCCGCGCGCACCGATCCGGTCGCCGCGATCGAAGCCCTCGGCGGTGCCGACGTGGCGATCGTGCTGGCGGCGGATCCCCGGGTGACCGAGCAGGCGCACGCCTGCCTGCGGCGCGGTGGACGGCTGATCCTGGTGTCGCTGCCCAAGGACAACACGATGGCGCTGCCCATCTTCCAAACCGTCCTGAAAGGCATCAGCGTCATCGGCTCGATCGTCGGCACCCGCGCCGACCTCGCCGCCGTCTTCCGGCTGCACGCCGCGGGCCGCACCCGCGTGCTGTACGACGTCCGCAAGCTCGACGAGATCAACGAAGCCATCGAGGACGTTCTGGCCAGCCGGGTGCCCGCGCGCCTGGTGCTGCGCCCGTGAGCTGAAGGGACCGGTCGTGAGCCACAACTACCTGATCGTCGTCGGCGTCGACGGGTCCGACGGTGGGCGTCGTGCCCTGGACTGGGCGGTGCGCGAGGCCGCGTCGCGGGGCGGCGCGGTGCAGGCCGTCATCGCCTGGTCGGTCGACGACATCGCGCCGCGCCCGCTGGTGACGACCAGCCCCACGGCCGAGCGCGACCGGGCCGCGGCCATCCTGGACGAGGAGATCAGCGGCGTTGTCCAACGGCACCGATCACGGCTTCCAGTTGCCGGTGAGGTCGTGGAAGGGTCCCCGGCCGAGGCGTTGACCGCCGCGGCAAGCGCCGCCGACCTGCTGGTGCTGGGCAGCCACGGGCACAGCCGGGTCCGCCACACCGTGCTCGGCTCGGTCAGCGACGCGTGCATCCGCAGAGCGAACTGTCCCGTCGTGGTGCTCCCCGTTCCCGTCTCGACGCCCCCGGCGCCGGCCGAGCCCGCGCTTCGCGGCCGTTGATAGGAGAAGGTCATGATCGCCAATGTGATTACCGTTGGCTACGACAGTTCCGGGGGCGGCCGGGCGGCCGTCGACTGGGCGCTGAACGAAGCCGCCCGATCCGGCGCCCTCGTGCACCTGGTGTACGTCCTGCCGTCGCCGACCTACCTCGCCGGACCGATGGTGCCCATCGCGGCCACCTGGCCCTACGAGGACATCCGCCCCGAGGCCGAACGGCTTCTCGCCGACGCCGTGGCCACCGCGGCGGGCACCCATCCCGGGGTGCAGATCAGCGCTGAAGTCCTTCAGGGCGGTCCGGTCCCGGTGTTGTTGGAGCAGTCCGGACACAGTCGGTTGCTGGTGTTGGGCAGCCGGGGACACGGCGGGTTCGCCGGCCTGCTGCCCGGCTCGGTCAGCACCGCGGTGTCCGCCCACGCCCACTGCCCGGTCGTCGTCGTACGCCCGGACCAACCGCAACCCCAGCCGAACGCACCCGTCGTGGTCGGCGTGGACGGCTCACCGTGCTCGCAACTGGCCCTGCGGTTCGCGTTGGAGGCGGCCGAGGCCCGGCAGGTCGGGCTGCACGTCGTACGCGCCGTCGCCCCGGCGGGAGCGCTGTGGTCCGTCCCGGAGGTCACGCCCTCCGGGAACGTGCTCGCTCACGAGGAGGCCGAGCTGACCGAGTGGGTCGCCGCGTGGCAGGACAAGTTCCCGAGCGTCACCGTGTCCACCGAGGTTGTCGTGGACACCCCGGCCATGGTGTTGGTCCGGGCCAGTCGGCACGCCCAACTCGTGGTCGTCGGTTCCCGTGGCCTGGGCGGCTTCCGGGGGATGGTCCTGGGCTCGGTCAGCCAGCAGCTGCTGCACCATGGGCACTGCCCGGTGGTCGTAGTGCGCGAGGTCCCGCACCCGGACGTCGTCGCGGTGTGAGTTGACGCCGGCGGCCGCGGGTCCCGACCGGTTCGCGGACCGGTGGGGACTTCCGGCCCTGCCCGCTGGAGGACCCGGGCGGCAGGCTGGACGTAGGAGAAGGAGGTCATCATGGCCCGCGAACGGACCGCCGCCGTGCACACATCCGAGCCCACCGCCAACGGGGTACGCCCTGTGCAGCGCACCGCCACGCTCGACCGGGAACCAGTCCGGAACGCCTGGCGTGGTCTACGCGGTCAGACATGGCGGGACACCGTTGACGTGGCGGATTTCATCGGCCGCAACTACACCCCGTACACCGGCGACGCCCGGTTCCTGACCGGTGCCACCTCCCGGACCCTGCAGCTTTGGGGCCGGCTCCAGGACATGTTCGTCGAGGAGCGGCGTCGTGGGATCTACGACGTGGACGCCACCACGCCGTCGAGCATCACCGCGCACGCGCCCGGCTACCTCGACCGCGAGCATGAGCTGGTCGTCGGGTTGCAGACCGACGCGCCGCTGCGCCGGGCGATCATGCCGAACGGCGGGCTGCGGATGGTCGACGCCGGGCTGAAGGCGTACGGCTATGAACTCGACCCGAAGGTCCGGGAGATCTTCTCCGCGTACCGCAAGACCCACAACGACGCGGTATTCGACGCGTACCCGGCCGATGTGCTGGCCGCGCGGCGTTCGCACATCATCACCGGCCTGCCCGACGCGTACGGCCGCGGCCGCATCATCGGCGACTACCGACGGGTCGCCCTCTACGGCGTCGACCGGCTGATCGCCGAACGCCGCGAGCGCAAGGCATCCCTCGACGCGCAACGCTCCCTCGAATCGGTGGTCCGCGACCGGGAGGAGCTCGCCGAACAGATCCGCGCCCTGGGCGAACTGAAAGAGATGGCCGCCAGCTACGGCTACGACATCTCCGGCCCGGCCGGCACCGGCCGCGAAGCGATCCAGTGGCTGTACTTCGGCTACCTGGCGGCGACCAAGGAGCAGAACGGCGCCGCGATGTCGCTGGGCCGGACCGCCACGTTCCTCGACATCTACCTGCAGCGCGACCTCGACGAGGGCACGTTGACCGAGATGCAGGCGCAGGAGCTGATCGACGACTTCGTGATCAAGCTGCGGATCATCCGCTTCCTGCGTACCCCTGAATACGACCAGCTGTTCTCCGGCGACCCGACCTGGGTCACCGAGGCCCTCGGCGGTATCGGCGCCGACGGCCGGCCGTTGGTCACCCGGACCAGCTTCCGGTACCTGCAGACCCTGTACAACCTCGGTCCGGCACCGGAGCCGAACCTCACCGTGCTGTGGTCGCCGGCGCTGCCGGAGGGGTTCAAGCGGTTCTGCGCGCAGGTGTCGTTGGACACCAGTGCCATCCAGTACGAGAACGACGACCTGCTCCGCCCGGTGTACGGCGACGACACCGCGATCGCCTGCTGCGTGTCGGCGATGCGGGTCGGCAAGGACATGCAGTTCTTCGGCGCCCGCGCCAACCTGGCCAAGGCCCTGCTGTACGCCATCAACGGCGGCCGCGACGAGATCACCGGCGAGCGGGTCGTCCCGGCCACCGCACCGGTCGGCGGCGAGACCCTCTACTACGACGAGGTCCTCGCCGCGTTCGACCGGACGCTGGAGTGGCTGGCCCGGACCTACGTCGACGCGCTCAACGTCATTCACCACATGCACGACAAGTACGCTTACGAACGCCTCGAGATGGCCCTGCACGACTACCCGGTGCACCGGTTCCTCGCCACCGGCATCGCCGGGCTGTCCGTGGCCGTCGACAGCCTGTCGGCGATCAAGTACGCCACGGTGAAGGTGCTGCGCGACGAGACCGGCCTGGCCGTCGACTACGCCGTCGAGGGTGACTTCCCGTGCTTCGGCAACAACGACGACCGCGTCGACAAGATCGCCGTCTGGCTGGTCGAGGAGTTCATGGCCAAGATCCGCCGGCAACCCACCTACCGCAACGCGGAACCCAGTCTTTCGGTCCTGACGATCACGTCGAACGTCGTCTACGGCAAGCACACCGGCAACACCCCGGACGGCCGTCGCACCGGTGAACCGTTCGCCCCCGGGGCCAACCCGATGAACGGCCGGGACCGCCACGGCCTGGTCGCCGCGGCGCTCTCGGTGGCCAAGCTGCCGTACGCCAGTGCCCGCGACGGCATCTCGCTGACCAGCACCGTGACGCCCGACGGCCTCGGCCACAGCCGCGCCGACCGGATCGCCAACCTGGCCGGAATCCTGGACGGCTACACCGACGCCGGCGGCTTCCACATGAACGTCAACGTCCTGGACCGCGCCACCCTCGAGGACGCCATGGCGCACCCGGAGAACTACCCTCAACTGACCATCCGGGTGTCCGGGTACGCCGTCAACTTCGTCCGGCTCACCACGGAGCAGCAGCGCGACGTCATCGCCCGCACCTTCCACGGCAAGCGGTGAAACCGCTGACCGGGGCCGTCCACTCGTTTGACCTGTCGAGCGGGGTGGACGGCCCCGGCACCCGCTTCGTCGCCTTCCTCGCCGGCTGCCCGCTGCGCTGCCGGTACTGCCACAGCCCTGACACCTGGTACCGGCGCAGCGGCCGGCAGATGACCGTCGACGAACTGCTGGGCGAGATCGACAAGTACCGGCGTTTCATCACCGTCGCCGGCGGCGGCGTCACGCTCAGCGGCGGCGAACCGCTGCAACAAGCCGCGTTCACCGGTGAGGTGCTGCGCCGGTGCAGGGCCGCCGGCCTGCACACCGCCCTGGACACCAGCGGCTTCCTCGGCGACCGCGCCACGGACGACCTGCTCGACGACACCGACCTGGTCCTGCTCGACATCAAGAGCTGGGACCCGGCAACGTACCGGCGGGTCACCGGAACCGGCGAGGTGGCACCCACGCTGCGCTTCGCCCGCCGGCTCGCCGACCGGGGCATACCACTGTGGATCCGGTTCGTGCTGGTCCCCGGTCTCACCGACGACCCGGCCAACGTCGAGGGCATCGCGGGCTTCGTCGCCGAGCTGGGCTCCGTGCAACGCGTCGAGGTCCTGCCGTTCCATCGCCTCGGCGCCCACAAGTACACCGAGCTGGGACTCCGGTACCCGCTGGCCGACACCGAACCACCCACGGCGGCCCTCGTCGGCCGCGTCCGCGAGCAATTCCGGGCAGCGGCACTCACGGTCTACTGACCGATACCCGCACATCCGGAACCGCGTGGCGACCTGCTTGATGCGGCCGTCAGGCCCGCCAACAGGGGTCAACTGGCCCTGACCGGACCCTGGGACGGGTTGAAGAGTCGAGATGAGTCCAGGAGGTGGCACCGATGGCCGAGTCAGCCGGATTGGCCGACCCACGTCGCGCGATGGGGATGCTGGAAGCCGCAGCACGGCAGTCGTTGTACGCACCATCGGTGTTCAACACGCAGCCGTGGCGCTGGCGGCTCACCCCGCAGTTTCTGGAGCTGCGGGCAGACCGGAGCCGTCAGCTCAGCGCCACCGACCCTGATGGCCGGTTGCTCCTGCTCAGCTGCGGCACCGCGCTGCACCACGCCCGGGTGGCGCTGTCCGCCGCCGGACTTGCCGTCACCGCCGACCGGATGCCGGACGCCCAATACCCGGACGTGTTGGCCCGGCTGCGGATCGTTGGGTCCACCGATCCCGACGCCGCGGCGCTGCGCCTGGTGGCGGCCATTCCGCGCCGGCGCACCGACCGCCGCGCCTTCAGCGACCGCCTCGTACCCCAGGACAGCCTGTTCCTGATCCGGAAGGCGGTCGAGGCGCAGGGGTCGTATCTGCACGTCGTACGCATGGATCAGATGTCGATGCTGGCCGTGTCCACCGGGCAGGCGGCCGCCGCGGAGCTGGCGGACCCTGCCTACCGGGAGGAACTGCACCACTGGACGAACCGTCCCGCGCCCAGCGGCGACGGGGTTCCCCCGACCACGGCGGTGCGCCCGGCGCCGCGCCGCGTGCCGGTACGCGACCATGCGCCCGGCGGCACCGCCGGGCTGGATCCGGGCATCGACTTCGACCGCGGCGCTGCCTACGTCGTTCTGTTCGGCGACAGCGACGACGCCGCCGGGTGGCTGCGCGGCGGTGAGGCCCTGTCGGCGTTGCTGCTGACGGCCACGGCCGACGGGCTCGCGACCGCCCCGCTGAGCGACGCCATCGAACTGGCCTGGCCGCGTCGCGTGATGCGGGACCTGCTGGCCGGCGTCGGCGAGCCGTACCTCGTCGTCAGGCTGGGGTATGGCCAGCCGGCCGCCGACCTGCCCGACGCACCGCGGCGTGACCACACTGACGTGATCGACGTCGACGGGTGAGATCGGTTGGCGGCTCCCGGCGATCCGCTGGCCAGCCCGGCCGCCCGTGACCGCACCTCCACTGGGCGGCAGACGAAGGTCCCGGGAGCCGGGCAGTGCGACCCTGGCGGCTTGCGGAGGCCTTGCGATCTGCTGGAGGGAGACCTGAGGAGGCCACTATGAACCGATATCCGGTACAGGTGCGCGCCCGTCGTGACGCGCCATTGAGTCGATGGCTGTGGCTGGTCAAGTGGTTGTTGCTGATCCCGCACTACGTCGTGCTCGCCGTGCTGTGGGTGGCGTTCGTCGCCCTCACCGTGCTCGCGTACCTGGCGGTGCTGTTCACCGGCCGCTACCCGCACACCATCTTTACGTTCAACCTCGGCGTGCTGCGGTGGACCTGGCGGGTCGGGTACTACGGCTACCAGGTGCTCGGCACCGACAGGTACCCGCCGTTCACCCTCGCCGAGGTCCCCGACTATCCGGCCGGCCTCACCGCCGATCAGCCGCCACGGCTGCCGCGCTGGCTGCCGCTGGTGGCCTGGCTGCTCGCCATCCCGCACGCGCTGATCGTGGCGGCCCTGACCGGCGCCGGCAGCTGGGAGGTCTACCGGGACGGCACCACCACGGTGCACGCGCCCCTTGGTCTGGTCAGCGTCGGTGTGTTGGTGGTCGCCATCAGCCTGGCCGTGCGCGGCAGGCCCCCGCAGGGTCTGCACGACCTGCTGGTCGGCGTGGCCCGCTGGTCGCTGCGGGTCGTGGCCTACGTCGCGCTGCTCACCGCGAGCTACCCGCCGTTCCGGCTGGACCAGGGCGACACCGAACCGGACAACCCCACCGGCCCAGCCGGGAACCCCGGCACGACAGCGCTGTCTGCCCCGCCGTCGACCACGACGCCCACGCCGGCCGGCATGCCGGAGGCCGGAACGGCGGTCGCATCGGGACGTGGTGCGGGTGTCGCTGGTCGGGTCCTGGCCCTCGTGGCCGGGGTGCTGCTGCTGCTCGCCGCGACGGGAATCGGGGTCGGTGGCGGCGCGCTGGTGGCTCTCAGCGGAAACCGCGACGCGTCCGGCTACCTCACCAGCCAACCGATCGAGATCACCACCTCGACCGCCGCCATGACCGCCGAGGGCATCGACCTCCGCGGCGATGACGGCTGGGCGGGCGCCATCGTGGACTACGGCCGGGTACGTATCACCGCGTCCAGCCCGCAGCGAACCGACCTGTTCGTCGGGATCGCGACCGAGTCCGACGTCGACCGGTGGCTGGCCGGCACCGCCCACGATGAACTGGCCAACGTCAACGCCAGCGGCAACTCCACGTTCCGGCGGACGGCGGGCGCCATCCGCGACGTCGGCGCACCGTCCGCCCAGGGCTTCTGGCTCGCCACGGCGTCGGGCACCGACACCGTGGTGCTCGACTGGGCGGCGGACGACGGCCGGTTCGCCGTCGTGCTGGCCAACGCATCCGGTGCCGCCGGCGTCACCGCGCAGGCCAAGGTCGCGACCCGCATCCCGGATCTGACCACGCTCGGTGTGGGTCTGCTCGGGGGCGGCCTGCTGCTGGCCGTCGCCGGGTTCGTGCTGATCTACCTCGGCGCCGCCGGGTTGGCCCGCCGCCACACCGACCCGCCCCCGCCACCGCCGGCCATCGCGCCAACCACACCGCCCGACCCGCCACAGCCGGGACCGCAGCGGGCACCAGTCGGCGCCTCACCCGGTCGCCTCAGCGGCTGACCATCCCGCTTCCTCTGCGGCCGGTGAGCCCGGCCGCAGGGGAGCGCACAGCGGTGCGACGCACCTGGCCCGTGGCTGGCGAACCAACCACGGGCCGTGGTCGACCTCGCCGACCGCCCCCGCTTCCCCCGACTCCGGCCGCGTGCAGGGGTCCTGCCCGCTGGTGCGCACTGCAGGGCGGACCGGGACCTTTGGCCCGGGACGGCGGCACCGCAGTCGATCAGACTCGGAATTGGTGACAGCCACAGGTTGGCAGGCCGTTCGGGCTGGAGGCAGACGTGAATGACCGTGCTGGGCTGACGTCCGTCCGCACCGCACGACGGGGTTTGTCGTCGGCGGAGGCGGCAGCCAGGCTGGCCCGTGACGGCGGCAACGTGTTGCCCCGGCGGCCGCGCACACCGCTGTGGCGGCGGATAGCCGCGCAGCTACGGGACCCGCTGGTCGTGGTCCTGCTGGCAGCCGCGGTGCTGACCATCGCCACCGGCGACTTCACCGACGCCACGGTGATCCTGCTGGTGATCCTGGTGAACACCTCCGTCGGCGTCGCGCAGGAGGTCAAGGCCGAGCAGGCGATCACCGCGCTGTCGGAGCTCGCCGCGCCGGAGGCGCGGGTGGTGCGCGACGACACGCAGCGCAACGTCGCGGCCGCCGACGTGGTCGTCGACGATCTGCTCGTGCTGGCGGAGGGGGACATCGTCCCGGCCGATGCCCGGGTCGTCGAGGCGGCGGCTCTGCTGGTGGACGAGTCCGCGCTGACCGGCGAGTCGGTGCCGGTCGACAAGGGTCCCCGGTCCGACTCCGAGGAATCCGGCCACCTGGTGTCCGCCGGGACGGTCGTGGTCCGCGGTCGCGGGCAGGCGGTGGTGACCGCCACCGGCACCTCGAGCGCCATGGGCCGCATCGCCGCGCTGATGGTGACCGGCGCCGGGCTGACCCCACTGCAACGGCGTCTGGTGGGCGTGGGCCGGGCGCTGGCCGCCACCGCGGTGCTGTTGTGCACCGTCGTCCTCGTCCTGGGCCTGGTCCGGGGGCAGCCGATCCAACTGATGATCATCACCGCGGTCAGCCTCGTGGTGGCCGCGGTGCCCGAGTCGCTGCCCGCCGTCGTCACGCTGAGCCTGGCCCTGGGAGCACGGCGAATGGCCGCCCGGCACGCCCTCATCCGCCGGCTACCCGCGGTGGAGACCCTCGGCTCGGTCACCGTGCTGGCCACCGACAAGACCGGCACCCTGACCGAGGGCGCCATGGTCGTGCAACGCCTCTGGACGCCGCACGGGCAAGCCGAGGTAACCGGCACCGGATACGCCCCGCACGGCGACATCCGCCGCGACGGCACCCCGACCACCGCGGCCGACGCACCCGACCTGGCGCAGCTGCTGCGGGCCGCTGCACTGTGCAACGACGCGTCGCTGCGGCCGCCGGACGGTGCCGGCGGCGATTGGACTCCCGTCGGCGATCCCACGGAGGTTGCCCTGCTCACGGCCGCCGCCAAGTCCGGGGTCGACTACACCACGCTGCAGGCCAACTGGCCGCGCCACGCGGAGGTGCCCTTCGACCGCGACCGCAAAAGCATGACCACCGTCCACACCCGACCGGATGGACGCGTCTGGGTCATCTGCAAGGGCGCCCCGGAGGTGCTGCTGCACCCCTCGGTGCTCACCGACGACCCCGCCACGCTTACCGCAGCTGCCGCCCGGGCCGACGAGTTGGCCGGTGAGGGATTCCGGGTGCTGGCCGTCGCCCACGCCGACCGCGCCTTGGCGGACGGCGACGCCGACGGGTGGGAACGCGATCTGCAGCTGCTCGGTCTGATCGCCATCCTCGACCCGCCCCGCGCGTCGGCGGCGAGCACGATCGCCGCCTGCCAGCGCGCCGGCATCACGCCGGTGCTCATCACCGGTGACCACCCGGCCACCGCCGGGGCGGTCGCCACCGACCTCGGGATCATCACGGCAGCAGACCCGGTGCTCGACTGCCGCGGCGTCGACCCCGCCGAGCACGCCCGCCGCGGGGTGCGGGTCTTCGCCCGGGCCGCCCCGGAGCAGAAACTGGCCATCATCGACGCGTTCCGCGACGCCGGCGAGGTCGTCGCGATGACCGGCGACGGCGTCAACGACGGCCCGGCGCTGCACCGCGCCGACATCGGCGTGGCCATGGGCAAGCGCGGCACCGAGGTCGCCCGGCAGGCCGCCGACCTGGTCCTGGCCGACGACGAACTGGCCACCGTCGTGGCCGCGACCGAGGAAGGGCGGCGGGTGTACGCCAACATCCGCCGGTTCCTGCTCTACGGGCTGTCCGGCGGTGCCGCCGAGATCGCCGTCATGCTCGCCGGACCGTTCGTCGGCCTACCACTACCACTGCTACCGGCCCAGATCCTCTGGATCAACCTGCTGACGCACGGACTGCCCGGCGTCGCCCTGGGCAGCGAACCGGCCTACCCGGCAGCGATGAGCCGACCCCCGCGGCCGCCGACCGAAACCGTGCTCGGTGCTGGACTGTGGCAACGCATCGCCCGCGTCGGCCTGGTGATCGCCGCCGTCACCCTCGCCGTCGGTGTCTGGGCCCACGAGACCGGACGGCCCTGGCAGAGCATGACCTTCTTCGCCCTGGGCGCCACCCAACTCGCCGTCGCCCTGGGCTCGCGCGCCCGGCCGCGCAGCTGGGCCAACCCGACGCTGCTGGTCGCAGTCGCCGGCGCGCTGATCCTGCAACTGGCCGGGATCTATCTGCCACCGCTGCGCGAGCTGCTCGGCACCCAACCACTGGCCCTGTCGGACCTGCTCATCGTCGGTGCCGCCGCGAGCCTCGGCTACGTCGCCATCCGGCTCGACCGCATCCTGCATCCCAGCGCGCACGACCGGCCCCGCGAAGGGACCAGCGGATCAACGTGACAACGGTCCGGCTGACCCGGGTCCTTGTCCGCTGGTGGCCGACACCGTGCCGGGCGCTGGCCGGACCGACCCGCACGCCGCGCAACGCGCTGCTACCGTCCGCCCGGTCGCTGACCGCCGTAACCCTGGGCAGCCTGCTGCCGCTGTGCTTCGCCTCCGAAGTGTTCGTGGCCGGCGAGCAACCCCGGCCCGGCTGGTTCGCCGCGATCGGCGACGTCTTCCCGCTCAAACACCTCCTGCAGGCACTGCTCACCGCCACCAACCCGCCGGGGCAGGCGACGGTCGCCTGGGACCACCTGGCGCTCGTGGCGGCCTGGACCGCTCTCGGAGTGCTTCCGGCCCGCCGGGCATTCGGGCCGGCCCACAGCTGAATCAGCTACCCGGCCGAGGACCGTGCTGCGTACACCGGCCGGCAGCGCGAGCGCAGTGACGGACGGCCGTAAAGTGGATGCGTCGTGGTGTTCGGTCTGCTCCGGATCAAATCGTGGGTGGTGCGATCCGCATGCAGTCGCTGTGCACCAGGGCGGTGATCTCGTCGGCGATCCGCCGGACGGCTCGCTGTACGGCCAGGGACAGCCCGATGCCCACCCCCACGTCGTCGACCTGCACGGCGAAGAGCAGCAGACTGGCAGGCATCAGATCCAGCGACCGGGCCAGCGCGACCGCCTCGCTGAGGCCGGCGAGGTGGGAGTGCGCAGGGTGCAGGGCGCTGAGTCGGTGTACCTGGCCCCCTTGCCCGTCCACGGCGCGAACAGCATGGACGACGACCGCCAGCCGGGCGCCACTCCACAGGTCGATCAGCGTGGTCGGCTCGCAGTCGCAGGTGACCAGGTGGACCGCGGTCAGCCTGCCCCGCAACAGCGAGACCACAGCCCGTCCGGCACCGGCGTCGCGGCGGAAGCGGTCACCGACACCGATCACGACGTTCTGTCCAGTCATGCCGAGCGCTCCAGGGGAAACGGCGAACGGGCCAAGGTGGCCCGGGTCAAGGTCCGGTCACGGCCGGATACTCGTACAGATCCAGAAGTCGGGTACGGCTGGCCTGCAGCCGGTCGACGACCACGCTCATGCACCTGGTCGTCAACTCCCGGCCCAGCTCCGCGTCCTCGGCCACCAGCCGGCGCACTCCCGCGGCGCTGAACTCGATCGCGTGGGTCTGCTCTGCGGCGATCGCGCCGAACTGCCACCGGAACGGTGGGAACAGCCACGACCAGCCCAGCACGGTGCCCGCATCGAGCCATTCGATGACGACGTAGCCACGGCCGGCGACGTGCAGGTCGAGCGCGACGCGCCCGGAACGCAGCAACCAGAACCGCTCCGCTGGACGCCGCTCGCTGAACAGCCGGCGCCCGCCCTGGTAAACCACCGGATGGGCCTGAACAGACAACCGCTGCAGCCAGTGCTGCGGCAGGTCTGCCAGGAACGGGTGGTCCGCGAGAAGGTAATTGTCGCCCGTCGTCATGACGTCACCTGCTGCCCGGAGTCCGACACGAGTGCGTGTTGCAGCGGTCGTCGCGGCGTGACGGGGACCGGTTTGGCGTACCCGACGCGCAGGATCATCTGAGGGTGGCGGTGCGCGGCCAGGTCGGTGAGCAGTTGCCGCAGGGGCGTCACCTCCAGCGGTTGGGTGATCGGCTGGGCGGCCAACTGCCGCACGGTCGCGGTGAGCAGGCAGCGCTGCAGGGCCTGTCCGGCGCGCAACCAGTCCGGGGATGCGTCACCTGCCGTGCTGAGGATGAGCAGGGTGGGATGGCTCTCGAACCGCACCGCGCTGGTGAGGTCTTGGGTACCGGTGTCGCGCAGCGGGATGACTCCGGCGGCGTCGACTGCGCCGAGCGCCGCTGCGGTCAGGCCATCGCCGCGGCCGGCTGCCGGGTGGACCCAGCCAGCCAGCTCGCGTAGGTACTGCTCGTCGCCGCGCAACTGCTCGTCGGCGCAACGGGCCAGACTCAGGATGGCGTTGCGGCTGGCCGGGTGTACCAGCGAGATCACGGCCCCTTCCGTGGTCGCCGCCGCCCGCAGCTCGTCGAGCACCGATACCGGCACGACCAGCTCGGCGTACGGTCGGCGGTTGGTGTGCCGTCGCCCGATAGCGCCGACCAGTGCCCGTACAGTCGCGTCCGGGGCGGCCGGCGGTCCGAACCCGATGGTCGCCACCGGGTCGCCGTGCCCACCCGGCGAGCGGCGGATCACCGGCTGACACCCGTGCTCCAGCAGCGCCAACCGCAAGTTCAGCAGGGCGGCACCGACGCTGATGAACATCTCCCGCCCGTCCGGGTCGGCCACCGGCAACTGCCGGGCCCGATCGACGAAGACGTCAATGCCGGTGCGACGTACCCTGAAACGCCACGGTTGGGTGTTCATCACCGACGGAGCGGCGACCGCGGCTTCGAGACACGCCGCGATCACCCGGTTCGACGGCCGGACCACACCCGACGCTGCATGCATCGCAACCACCCGCCTCACGATCGCTTTCCGTGGTGAGTCACCCGCGAGCTTGTGGACGGCCCACCGGATTTCGCCGGTCCACCACCAGCCTGACCTTTCGTCCCGCCCGCGGTGCCAACCGTCGCGCAGGGCCGAGCCGTTCGGTCCCGCGACCCGATCAGGCAACGCCGAACGGTGCGCCCATCGCGGCGAGGTTGCTGTCGTCGAAGTCGAAGGCCAGCCGGTCGACGACCTGCACCACGCCGGCGACCTGCCGGCTCAGCCGCACCGCGATGTCGGTCGCGGACCAGCGGTCCAACGTTCCGGTCAGCGTCACGACACCCTCGCGCACCTGCACGACCACCATGCCGTCCTCGACGGCAAGGACCCGGCGCAGCACCTCGTCGACGACATCGCGGCGGATGTCGGCGTCCGGACGCAGGTACATCTTCAGGAGGTCGCCGCGGGTGACGATGCCGACCAGCCGACCGAGGTCGTCGGTCACCGGTAGGCGCTTGACCTGCTCGCCGTCCATGAGCCGGGCGGCGGCGGCCACGGGGGTTGTCGGCAGCACGGTGAGCACGGGGGCGCTCATGAGATCGGCGCCCACGGCGCCGCGGGCCTTGGACCGCGCCCAGCGGTGCCGGCGGCTCTCGAACACCCGCGGTGTGAGCGACTCGCTGGCCAGCTCGACCTTGTGCAGCAGATCGGCCTCGGATACGACACCGACGACCCTGCGGAAGTCGTCGATGACCGGCACCGCACTGACCCGACGTTGCATCATCAGGTCCACGATCCGGCGGTACGGGGTCTTCTCGGCGACGCTCACCACGTCCGCCGTCATGACGTCGCCTACCTGCCAGAGTTTCATCACAACCTCCTCGGTTCACCTTTCACCGTAGGCACCGCACCGGCAGGCCAGTACGGCCGAAGGACCCGCGGCGGTCGGGACCTTCACCGTTCGGCGCGGGCGTGGTTCGGGGCCTTTCGTCCCGTCGGGACGGCCTTCCTGGCCCTGCTGACGCAAGCGCCTGCGGCGTGACGATGTGAGGAGAGTCCCGCATCGGGAGGAATCATGAACGCCACCACGGTCATCGCGGGCACGGACGGCTCCTCGTCGAGCCGGGTCGCTGTGCAGTGGGCGGCACATGAGGCGCAACGCCGCGGTGTGCCGCTTCGCATTGTGCATGCCTACGACTTGCATGCCTACGACTTCAACGGGGCGTCAGCCTGCTACGGCGGCGGTTCGCAGCTTCGGGAGATGGCGCAGAACCACGCCGACGCCCTGCTCAGCGACGCGGCGATCGCGGTCCGCGCGGTGGCCCCGGGCATCGCCGTGCAGCCGGCGGCCGTGGTGGGGAACCCGGCAGCGGTGCTTCTGGCGGCGGCCGGCAGGGCGGGATTGCTGGTCGTCGGTCATCGCGGCCGGGGCGGCTTCGCGAGCCTGTTGCTGGGCTCGATCGGACAACGCGTCGCGACACACGCCCGGTGTCCAGTCGTGGTGGTCCGCGGCCGAGCCGAGAGCACCGACGGCCCGGTGGTGGTGGGGCTCGACGATCCGCAACGGCGGCCGACACGGTTGCCGCCGCCTTCGAGGTGGCGGCCGCGCGCGCGGCAGGCCTGGTCGCGATCCGCGCGTACCAGCCGCCCACGCCGCCGTGGGGCACCGACCTGCAACCACTGGTGTACGACCCTGAGAAACGCGAAGCCGACGAACACGGCTCGCTCAACGCTCTACTGCAACCGTGGCGGGACAAGTACCCACAGACCACCGTGGAAGCCCTGGTCGCCCGAGGCAGCGCCGCGCAGGTGCTCGTGGGGGTATCGCACACCGCTCAGTTGGTCGTCGTCGGCAGCCACGGTCACGGCGGCTTCACCGGCACCCTGCTCGGCTCAGTGGGCCAGCAACTGCTGCACCACGCCGACTGCCCAGTACTCATCACCCGCCCCGCACCTTGACACCGCAACCCTTGTCGAACGGTGATCACGGTGACGGCCCGGTGGCTGATCGTCTGCCAGGCGATCGACCCTTGGCCGCCCCGCGGCAGTACTCCGCCGATCACCCCAGGCCCCGTGACCGTATCGACCAACAACCATCCGGAGGTGATCCACGATGCGTACCCTCGTGGTATTCGAGTCGATGTTCGGCAACACCGAGACGATCGCCAGCGCGGTGGCCGCCGGTTTGGCCCCGTACCTGGACGTCACGGTGGTGGAGGTCGGCGCCGCGCCGACGTCCGTCCCCGACGACGTCAACCTTCTGATTGTGGGCGGACCCACCCATGCGTTCGGGATGACCCGCCCAGACAGTCGCCGCAGCGCCGTCCAACAGGCTGGCGGCTCGACGATCTCCCGCGGCGACGGCATCCGGGAATGGATCTCCACGGTCGAACTGGTGCGACGCGAAGTGCCGGTCGCCACGTTCGACACCCGGGTGAACAAGCCAAGGGTGCCCGGCTCAGCCGCTCGCGGCGCCGCCCGGCGCCTGCGCCGCCGTGGGGCACGGTTGATCGCCGACCCGCAGAGCTTCTATGTCACAGGCACCCCCGGGCCGCTGCTGGACGGCGAGGTCGACCGGGCCCGCCACTGGGGCGCCACGCTCTGGGCTGCGCTGCGGCCGGTGGACTCCGGCCTGTCATCGACCTGACGGCACGCCGGACGGATGATCGGCCAGGCAACCGGGACATTGGACGCTGACCATGATGCCGCCGATCGCGATGCCTGGCGGCGGTGCATTGTGAACATTCGGTTAGTTGTGCCGCCGACACGACCGGCGGGCATCTCCGCTTGTGACACCTTCAGTATCATTGTCCCCTCGAAGCCCGGCAGGGCCGCAAGGCATGCCTTCACGGGCCGCATTGCCCAGACGGCGGCGGGGTGACTGCTCACGCTGGTCCGTGGCCGACCCGCCGGGCACCCAGGGACCGCAGGCCTGATGGTGCCTTCCCGCATGCCCGGCGCCTCGGTGTCGCGACGCTGTACCGGACTGATGCGTTGGCCTGCTGGGCTGGCAGCGGGCACCGGGGAGGACGCGTGGGCCACGGCGGTCGTGGTGCCCGGCCAACCCGGACCTTCGGCCCTGCCCGGCAACGTTCCGACCGCCTAACGTCAGACGTGGATACCTCGTACTGGAGGAGATCCTGATGGTCACCACCGCACCCGTACGCCGCCCCTCTGTGGGAGCCCGCAACGTCGGCTACACCGTGGGGGCGGTTGTCGACGCCTCCCTGCTGTACCTCGTCAACGTGGAGCCCGGCTGGCAAGCCGTGCCCTTCCTGACCGACGGCACCCGACAGGTCCTTGTGCTGGTAAACGTGTCCCTGGCGGTCGGGCTCGTCGCCAATCTGGTCTATCCGGCCTACGACCCGCCGTGGTTCAAGGGCCTCGGAGACCTGCTGGCCACCGGCATCGCCCTCGCC
>DASQDS010000334.1:0-12787 GCA_035634075.1 Pilimelia sp.
CTCGGGCCGATCGCCGGGGCGGCGGTCCTCGCCGGCGGCCGGGCGATCCTGGCGGGTCAGCTCACCGCCGGCGCGCCGGAGTCGAGCCAGCTGAACGGCGTGCATCACCTGGGCACCTCGGCGGCGGTGCTCATGGTCGGCGCGGCGGTCGTCGGCGGGATCGCGGTCGCGGAGGCGCTGCTCCCCCGAATCGCCGCCGCCCGGGCCAAATGATCCACTGCCCATCCGCTGTGCCGCCATCGGCGTGTCGCACAGCGAACGGGCAGTGGATCAGACGACCCGGGCCGGTCAGCCCAGCGGCTTGCCGCCGGTCACGCCGAGCACCTCGCCGGTGATGTAGCTGGACTCCTGGGAGGCGAAGAAGACGTACGCCGGCGCCAGCTCGGCCGGCTGCCCGGCGCGGCCGAGCGGGGTGTCCGCCCCGAAGGAATTGACCTTCTCCTCCGTCATGGTCGCCGGGATCAGCGGCGTCCAGATCGGTCCCGGCGCCACCGCGTTCACCCGCACGCCCTTGTCGGCCAGGTCCTCGGCCAGCGCCTTGGTGAACGCGATGATCGCCGCCTTGGTGCTGGCGTAGTCCAGCAACGACGACGACGGCTGGTAGGCCTGGATGGACGCGGTGTTGATGATCGTCGAGCCGGGCTCCAGGTGCGGCACGGCGGCCTTGGAGAGCCAGAACATCGCGTACAGGTTGGTCTTCATCACCCGGTCGAACTGCTCCGTGGTGATGTCCGTGATCCCGCCGGGCTGGGCCATCTGGTACGCGGCGTTGTTCACCAGGATGTCGATGCCGCCCAGCTCGCTCACCGCGCGCTCGATGATGAGCTGGCAGTGCGCCTCGTCCCGGATGTCCCCGGGGAGGGTGACCGCCGTGCGGCCGGCGTCCTTGATCAGCCGGGCGGTCTCCTGGGCGTCTTCCTCCTCGTCGGGCAGGTAGGAGATCAGCACGTCGGCGCCCTCCCGGGCGTACGCGATGGCCACTGCCCGGCCGATGCCGGAGTCGCCGCCGGTGATGACGGCGCGCCGGCCGGTCAGCCGCTCGCTGCCCCGGTAGCTCTCCTCGCCGTGGTCCGGCTGGTCGTCCATGTCCGCGGTGCGCCCGGGGTGCGGAACCTTCGCGCTGTTCTGGTCGTCCGGGCCCCGGTACTGCTCCTGGGGGTTCTGCTGGCCGTATTGGTCCTGTGCCATGGGCACCTCCTGGCTGCCGTCTGTTTGCGCTCGCTGCTGTGCTTCCCCGCCACGGCCCGGGTAACCCTGCCGCCGGGTACCGTCCGCAGCATGCAGCGTCTCCACCGGTGGCTGCGGGAGCACCCGCGGCTGTTCGACGCCCTCGCGGCGGCAGTCACCGTGCTGCTGGCGTTCCCGTTCGCGCTGGCCTGGCTGTACGCGGGCACGGCGGCCACCGGCACGGCGGCGCTGGGCGCGGGCGCGCTGTCGCTGGCGTTCGCCGCGCCGCTGTGGGTCCGCAGCCGGCACCCGGTCGGCGCGCTGTACGCCACCGCCGCGCTGGGCGCCGTCGGCATCGTGACGCTGCCCGTGCCGGTGCCCGCCGGGCTGTTCGCGGCGATGGTGATGGCGTATTCCGCCGCGGCCTACGCGCCCCGCCCGCACGCCCGGGCCGCGCTCGCGCTGGCGGTGCTCGGCGGCGTGGCGAGCGGGCTCGGCTGGCTCGACCTCATCGGCAACTGGCTGGGCCGGCCGCTCACGGTGGACCTGCTGGCCCGCTATCTCCGCGACCCGCTCGGCGCCGCGCCGGCGCTCACCGCCTCGGTGGTGGCCACCGCCGGCGCGGTGCTCAGCTGCACCGGGCCGTTGGTCGGTGCCTGGCTGTGGGGCAGCATCGTGCGCGCCCGGCAGGCGTTGTTCCAGGAGGCGCTGGACCGCGCCGAGCGGCTGGAGCGGGAACGGGATGCGCTGGCCCGGGTGGCGGTCGTCGAGGAGCGCAACCGCATCGCCCGGGAGATGCACGACATCGTCGCGCACGGGCTCTCCGTGGTCATCCTCCAGGCGGACGGCGCCCGGCTGATGGTGCGCCGCGACCCGGGCCGCGCGGAGCAGGCCCTCGACCGGATCGGCGAGACAGGGCGGGAGGCGATCACGGAGGTGCGCCGGCTGATCGGGGTGTTGCGCACGCCCGGCGACGGGGCCACGGGCGACGGCGTGGGGCCGCAGCCGGTCCTGGAACGGCTGCCGGAGCTGGTCGAGCAGCTCGCCGCCCTCGGCTTGCCGGTGCGGCTGGACACCCGCGGCCAACCGGGTCCCGTGCCGCCCGGGGTGGCGCTGTCCGCCTACCGGATCGTGCAGGAGGCGCTGACCAACGCCCTCCGGCACGGCGGCCCGGGGGTGAGCGCCCACGTCCGCCTGACGTACGCCGGTGACCGGCTGCTGGTGGAGGTGACCGACGACGGGCGGGGCGCGGCGGCCCCCGACGACGGTGCGGGCCACGGCCTGCTGGGCATGCGGGAGCGGGCCGCCGCCGTCGGCGGCCGGCTCCGGGCCGGGCCACGGCCGGGTGGCGGGTTCGCCGTCACCGCCGAGCTGCCGTACGCCGGGGCCGTGCCCGCCGGAGCCGTGCCGGGCGGGGCGGCCCGGTGATCCGCGTGGCGCTGGTCGACGACCAGGAGCTCGTCCGCTCGGGGCTGCGGATGGTCCTGGACGCGCAGCCGCACATCGAGGTCGTCGGCGAGGCGCCGAACGGGCGCGCCGCCGTGGACCTGGTGCGCGGCACGGCGATCGACGTCGTGGTGATGGACGTCCGCATGCCGGTGCTGGACGGCGTGGCCGCCACCCGGGAGATCATGGCGCTGCCCGGCCCGCCGCGGGTGCTGGTGCTGACCACGTTCGACACCGACGAGCACGCGTTCGCCGCGCTGCGGGCCGGTGCCGCCGGCTTCCTCCTCAAGGACGTGCCGACCAGCGAGCTGATCACCGCCATCGCGGCCGTCCACAACGGCGACGCCGTGGTGGCCCCGTCGACCACCCGGCGCCTGCTCGACCGCTTCGTGCCGCACCTTCCGGCGGGTGCCGGCGAGCCGGCGGCCGCCGTGCTGCACGCGCTCACCGCGCGGGAGCGCGAGGTCCTCCGCCTCGTCGCGCGCGGGCTGTCCAATGCCGAGATCTCCGCGGAGCTGTTCGTGGGCGAAGGGACGGTGAAGACCCACGTCAGCCGGATTCTCGCCAAACTCGGGCTGCGGGACCGCGTCCAGGCCGTGGTGCTCGCGTACGAGACGGGCCTGGCGCGCGGCGGCCGGTAGGCGCGTACCTCTCGCGGCATACGCGGCGTCGCCCGGGAGGGATACGCGGACGCCCGCCGAGCACCCCGGCACGCAGACGACGCGGCGTCGCGGCGTTCGTAGGGTCAACCGCATGATCTGTCAGCCCCAGGAGCCACCGCCGGACGCCGCCGCGCCGGCCGCCGCCGCCGTCGACCTCGTCAAGGAGTACGCCAGCGGGCCGGCACCCGTGCGGGCGGTGAACGGCGCCTCGGTGTCGTTCGGCGCCGGCCGGTTCACGGCCATCATGGGACCTTCCGGGTCCGGCAAGTCCACCCTCCTGCACTGCCTGGCCGGCCTCGATCAGGTCACGTCCGGCCGGGTCGAGCTGGGCGGCACCGACCTCACCGGGCTGGCCGACGCGGCCCTGACCCGGGTGCGCCGCGACGCCGTCGGCTTCGTCTTCCAGGGCTACAACCTGCTGCCCACGCTGTCGGCCCGGGAGAACATCCTGCTCCCGCTGCGGCTGGCCGGGCGGCAACCCGACCCGGCCTGGTTCGCCCACGTCACTGAGCTGCTCCGCCTGACGGACCGGCTGGCACACCGGCCCGGGCAGCTGTCGGGCGGGCAGCAGCAGCGGGTCGCCTGCGCCCGCGCGCTGATCACCCGGCCGACGGTCATCTTCGCCGACGAGCCGACCGGCAACCTCGACTCCCGGGCCGGCGCGGAGGTGCTCAGCGCCCTGCGCGCGAGCGTCCGCGAGCTGCACCAGACCGTCGTGATGGTCACCCACGACCCGGCCGCGGCGGCGTACGCGGACCGGGTGGTGTTCCTGGCCGACGGGCGGATCGTGGCGGAGACGGCCGCGCCCACGGCGGACGTCATCCTGCACACGATGGCCGAGCTGGACCGGGCGGGTGCGCCGTGCTGAGGGTCGCCGTGTCCAGGATGCGGCTGCGGTTCGGCGCCCTCCTGCTGCTCTCGCTCGCCGTGGCCGCCGCCGTGGGTTTCGTCTCCGGCGCGTTCGGGCTGGCCGGCGCCATCCGGGCGGCCGTCTACGACGAGACGGCCCGGCGGGCGGCGCACGTCGCCGCCCACGCGACCGGCGCCCTCACCGACGCGGACGTGGCGGGGATCCGCGCTCTGCCGGGCGTGGATGTGGTGCAGCCCCGCGGTCTCGGCGCGGCGGGCCTGGCCCGCCCCGACGGCACCGGGATCCGGCTGCCCGGCCGCCCGCAGCTGCTCGCGTTCGCCGCCGCCGGGGACGCCCGGGTCACCGAGCACGACCTCGCGGCCGGGGCCCTCCCCCGCCGGCCGGGCGAGGCGCTGGTGCACCGCGACGTCGCGGACCGGGCGGGCTGGCAGCCCGGCGCGCCGATATCGGTGCTGGACGGCCGCGGGCGCGGCCACCCGTTCGTCGTCGCCGGCATCGTGACCGGGGACCCCGACCAGGGCGTGGTCGGGCTGCTCCCCGCGGACCACCGCCGCATCGTCGGCGCAGAGGCCGGCTGGACCGCCATCGACGTGGTCGCCCCCGGCGTCGCGGCCGCCGAGGTGCAGCAGCGGGTCGCCGGCCTGCTCGGTGCCCGGGCGACGGTGATCAGTGGCGCGGCGTGGGCGGAGCAGCTGGCCGCGGAGCGGCTGGGCGGCGGCCTCACCGGGCTGCTCCTCGGTCTCCGGCTCTTCGCCTGGCTGGCCGTCGCGGTCGCCGTGGTGGTCAGCCACAACACGTTCACGGTCGTGGTGGCGCAGCGGCAGCGGGAACTGGCCCTGCTGCGCTGCGTCGGCGCCGGTCGACGGCAGGTCTTCGCCGCCGTGGTCGCGGAGTCGCTGTTCGTCGGCGCCCTCGCCGCGGCGCTCGGGTACCTCGCCGGGATCGGCTTGACGGCCGGCGGCTGGGCGGCCCTGCGTGCGCTCGACGTCCCGGTGCCCGGCAGCGGCGGCGTGTCGCCGACGCTCGGCGCCGCGCTCACCGCCGGCCTCGTCGGCGTCGGCGTCACCGTGCTGTCGGCGGTGCTGCCCGCCTGGGCGGCCACCAAGGTCGCGCCGGTGCGGGCGCTGGCGGCCCAGGCGGAGCTGGTCGAGGACCGCCGGGTAGGCCGCCTGCGCGTCGGCGGCGGGTTGCTCCTGTTGGCGCTGGGCCTCGGCGGCGCGGGGCTGTCCGCCGCCCGGCAGGACCCGAGCCTCGGCCTCGGCGCCGGCTGCGTGGTGATGCTGGCACTGTTGGCCCTGGGTCCGGTGGTCGTCGGGCCGGCGATGCGGGCAGTGGGCTGGCCGGCCCGGTTCGCCGGGCCCGTCGGCCGGCTCGCCCGGACGGGCGGCGCCCGCAACCCGCGTCGGGCCGCCGCCGCCACCAACGCCCTCACCCTGGGCATCGGCCTGGTCAGCGTCCTCCTGGTGGGGGCGGCGTCGATGCAGGTCACCGGCGCCGCCACCGTCGCCGGGAACCACCCGGTCGACTACGTCGTCACCGACTGGAGCGGCGGCGCCCTGCCGGCCGGGCTGGCGCAGCGGCTGGCAGGCGCACCGGCGCTCGCCGACGCCGTGCCGGTCGCCCGCGGCGAGGCGCGGCGGCTGTCCGTCGCCGGCGGCGAGCCGGCCAGCATGCCCGTCTCCGGCGTGGACCCGGACGCCGTCCGGCGGCGGCTGCCGGCGGACACGGTACGCGCCGGCGCGCTGGCCGACCTGCGGCCGGGCACGGTGGTGCTGACGACCGGCGCCGCGGACATGATCGGCAAACCGGAGCCCGGTGCCGAGATCACCATCGACGGCGGCCGGTCCACCGCCGTCCTGCGGGTGGCGGCCGTGGTCGACGGCGGCTTTGAGAGCCCCTTCGGCGCGGTGCTCGTGACGCCGGCGGACCTGGCTCGGCTCTTCGGGTCCGTCCCGACGTCCCGGGTGCTGCTGTGGGCCGCGCCGGGCACGCCGGCCGCGACGTCCCGGCAGGCCGTCGACGACGCGGTCGGCGCGTTTCCCGACCTCGCCGTGGCGGACTCCGCCGCCGCGCGGGCGGAGATCACCGGCACGATCGACCGCCTGCTGCTCGGCGGCGGGCTGCTCACCGGGATGGCGATCGTCGTCGCGCTGATCGGCATCGCCGTCACCCTGACGCTGTCGGTGCTGGAGCGGCTCGGCGAGTTCGCCGTCCTGCGTGCTCTCGGGTTCACCCGGACCCAGCTCTACGGCACCCTGGCCATGGAAGGTGTGATCATGTCGATGACCGCCGCCGTGCTCGGGGCGGTGCTCGGGGTGCTGCTCGGCATCGCAGGCACGCTGACACTGCTGGGCGGCTACAACGACCTGCACGTCGTCGTACCGGTGGGCCGGATCGGCGTACTGATCCTGGCGGCCGCGCTCGCCGGCCTGCTCGCGGCCCTGCTACCGGCCCGCCTCGCGGCCCGCGCGGCGCCGGCCGCCGCCCTGGCGGGGTGACCCCGCGCCCGGCGCCGGCGATTTCCTTGACGTTGATACCGGCGCCGGGGTCAAGATGGGGTGTGCACATGGGTACCTTCGCGCTATGACTCTCACCGTGCGGGCGGTGTCCCTGACCGACCTTGGCTTGCGCCGGTCCAACAACGAGGATTCCGCCCACGTCGGCCCGCGGTTGCTGGCGATCGCGGACGGCATGGGGGGCCTGCCGGCGGGCGAGTTGGCGAGCGAGTTGGCGATCCGCGCGCTGGTGGAGGCGACCGGGGCGGCCACCACCCAGGCCGCGGCCGGGGCCGCTGCCGCCGACACCGCGACCGCCGCGGCAGGCGCCGCCGGCCCACGACCCGCCGCCTGGGCGGCCACCGACGCGCTGATCGCCGGCTTCCGCGCCGCCAACGAGCGCATCCGGGCCGCCGCGGCCGAGGACCCGGCGCGGGAGGGGATGGGCACCACGCTGACGGCGCTGCTGTTCGCCGGGGACCGGGTGGTCCTCGCGCACGTCGGCGACTCCCGGTGCTACCTGCTGCGCGCCGGGACGCTGACGCAGCTCACCGCCGACGACACCTTCGTCCAGGCGCTGGTGGACCGCGGTGTGCTGACCCCGGCGGAGGCGCGGACGCATCCCCAACGCTCCCTGGTCACGCGGGCGATGCGCGGCGACCCGGTCGACCCGGCCGGGGACACGCTGGACGCCCTGGCCGGCGACAGGTTCCTGCTGTGCAGCGACGGGCTGTCCGACGTGGTCCCGGCGGAGGACATCGCGGAGACCCTGCGGTCGTACGCCGAACCGTCGACCTGCGCCGCGCGGCTCGTGGAGCTGGCCCTGGCGGGCGGCGGGCCGGACAACGTCACCGTGATCCTCGCCGACGTCGTGGCCGACGGCGGCCAGCCCGTCAGCGTTTGACGGCCACCCCGCCGTACATGTGCACCTGGTTGTCGCTGAGCGCACGTGCGGCCTCGTCGGGGTGCCACCGGTGCACCAGCGTGACGCCGGGGTCCACCGGCGGCAGGCCTCGGAACAGGGCCTCCACCTCGGCGCGCGTCCGTATCTTGCCGGGCATGCCCCGGCTGCGGTAGGCGGCCGTGCCGGCCTCCGCCTCCGCCGGCGCACTGTCCGACGTGGGCACCGAGAGGGTCAGCGCGCTACCCGGGCACAGCGCGTCGATCAGTGCGTCGAGGACCCGGTGTGCCTCCTCCTCGTCGGTGAAGAACTGCATCACCGCGACGATGCTCACCGACACCGGCCGGGAGAGGTCGAGCGTGTCGGTGACCTCCGCCGAGGACAGAATGTCGGCGACCGTACGCAGGTCGGCGTGGAGGTAGCTGGTGCGGCCCTGCGGGGTGCTGGTGAGCAACGCGCGGGCGTGCACCAGCACGATGGGGTCATTGTCCACATAGACCACGCGGGATTCGGGGGCGACGGCCTGGACGACGTCGTGCAGGTTGGGTGCCGTCGGCAGCCCGGTGCCGATGTCCAGGAACTGCCGGATGCCCAGCTCGGCCGCCGCGTAGTGCGCCGCCCGCGTCATGAAGCTCCGGTTGGCCCGCATGGAGGCCGGCAGCGTCGGCCAGCGGCGGACTATCTCGTCCGCGGCCGCCCGGTCCGCTTCGAAGTTGTCCTTGCCGCCGAGCAGGTAGTCGTACACCCGCGCGGAGTGCGGGACGTCCGTCTTCAGGTCGATCGTGGACATTGCTTCCTCCCCGACATGACTCACCGTGACGCTACCCCAATGTGCGGACCCGCCGCGACCGCGACGCGTCACGGCCAGCGGAACTCGAGCGGCTGTCCGGCGTACCGGCCGTAGGGGCCGAACGCCTCCTCGACCCGGGCGCGTTCGGGCGGGGTGAACGCCACCAGCGGGCGGACGGCGACCGTGATGCGGCCCTTCGCGACCGAACGCTTCCACGTCCCGACCACCCGGCCGGCCCGCACGACGGTGGACTGGAAAACGCCGTTGCCGCCGGGGATGATGGCCTGCTTGTGCGCGTCGTCGACCATGAGCGTGCGGTCCTTGAAGCCGAGCAGGTACTCGTCGAAGCCGGGCAGGACCAGGATCTCGTCCTGGTTCAGCGGCTCGGGCGCGGCACGGTGCCCGGCCAGCAGCGCCGGGTCCGCGACCATCTCCACGCCGTCCACCCGGACGGTGGTCAGCGACTCGCCGGCGCCGGCGATTCCGCGCTTGGCGTCGGCGGCGGTCAGGCCGGTCCAGCCGGCGAAGTCCTGCCGGGTCGTCGGCCCGTGGCTGCGGAAGTAGCGCCGGGCGATGAGCGCGAGGGCCTCGTCGCGGTCCGGCCGGTGCGGGTCCGGCACCCATTCGTCCAGCAGCGTGAACGTCTGTTCCGTGCCGGCCTGCGGACCGATGCAGGTGACGCCGCGCTGGCTGGCGTACCACAGCAGGTGGTAACCGCGCTGCCCGCCGACGGCGATGCCGGCCGCCGTGAGCGCCGCCAGGCATTCGGACCGGGTGAGCCGGCGACCGCCGGCCAGCGCGGTGCCGAGCACGTCGACCGCGCGGTCCGCCTCGTCCGCCGCCAGCCCCAGGGTGGCGCGGCGGGCGGCCGCGCCGGCGAGCGCGCGGCTGCCGAGCACGTCGAGCATCCAGCGGGCGTCGCGGGGCGGGACGAGGTGCACCGTGCCGCGCATTGGCCAGGTGCGCAGCGCCTCCCGGCGCTCCAGCGCCGCCTGCACGTCCTGCTGGGTGGCGCCGGGCAGGCGCGCGCCCAGCGACCACAGGACGCTCGCCAGGTCCTGCGCCTGCATGGCGCCGAACCAGGTGACCACGTCCGCCACGCCGGCCGGGCGGGTCCGGTCCGTCCACCCGCCGGGGCGCCCGCGCAGCAGCAGGCTGGCCAGCCGCAGCGCCAGGGCCTCGGCGGCGGTCACGTTCACGGTGCCTCCCTGCTGCTCGTCCGCCTCCGCCGGCCCAGTGCTTCCGCCGGCCCAGTGCTTCCGACGGCCTAGGCTGAGTCCATGGCGGAGCCGAAAACCACGCGCACGACGGCCAGCGTGACAGATTTCCTGGCGGCAGTCCCGGATCCGCGCCGCGCGGACGCCGAGGCGTTGTGCGCCCTCATGACCGAGGTCACCGGGGAGCCGCCGGCCATGTGGGGTGCCAGCATCGTGGGCTTTGGCGCGTTCCGGTACAAGACCGCCGCCGGCCGCGGCGGCGACTGGCCGGCGGTGGGCTTCTCGCCGCGCAAGCAGGCGCTGACCCTCTACCTCTCCGGCGGGCTGGACGCGTACGGCGACCTGCTCGGGCGGTTGGGTCCACACAGCACGGGCAAGTCCTGCATCTACGTCAAGCGGCTGGCCGAGGTGGACCGGCAGGTGCTGCGCACGCTGGTCGATGCCGGGTTCCGGGATGTCAACGGCCGGACGGTGACCGCCGGGTCGACCGGGCGCTGAGCCGGGCGGCGCGTTGGCTGTCCGTGACGACGCCTGAGCACGGCGTACACGCTCACCGCCAGTCGGGAACTACGACTACCCCGGCCTTGCCCACAACTGGTCAGGGTTCTAACATCATCGATGTCATGGTTGTGTTGCACCCCACCTAACTCCAGCTGACCCGAGGAAGCCAGGACCCGCCGGCTGGCCGGAATTTAGAACGTTGCAACGGCGCCTTGACCGGATTTGCCCATCCGTGTGCCACCCGCCCCCACCCAGCACGGCGAACCTTCAGGAGCCTGCCACCCCTCTCGCACCGCTGAAGCCGCGCCAAGCGCCGCCCTTCCGCCGGTGCCGCTCCGGACCCGCCGCCCGCGCCCGCCAGCGCTGGGCAGCCCCCGCCTCGTCCCGCGAGCGCACCCGACGGCCTCCGCGCCGCTTGTACCCCCAAAGGAGCATCCAGTGCGCACCCGAAGACTCCGGACCCTCGGCATGATTTGCGCGAGCCTGCTGGTGGCCGGCACCGCGACTGTCATCACCATGTCGCAGGCCAACGCGGCGGTCATCGACACCAGCGCCTGGTACAACCTGGTCAACCGCAACAGCGGCAAGGCCATGGAGATCACCGGCGGCTCCACCGCCGACCAGGCCACCGTCACGCAGAACACCCGCAGCAGCGCCAACCACCAGCAGTTCCAGTTCGTCGACTCCGGCGGCGGCTACTACCGGCTGCGCGCCCGGCACAGCAACAAGGTCATCGACCTGTGGCAGTGGAACGCCGCCGACGGCGCCGAGTTCCGCCAGTGGCCGGACCTCAACGCCAACAACCAGCAGTTCCGGGTCCTGGACTCCGACGGCGGCTACGTCCGGCTGATCAACCGGCACAGCAACAAAGCGCTCGAGGTCTGGGAGTGGTCCACCGCCAACGGCGGCCGGATCTCCCAGTTCAGCGACCTCAACGGCGCCAACCAGCAGTTCCAGCTGGTCCGTGCCGGGGGCGGCAACACGACCCCGGGGCCCGGCACGACCACCGGGGCGCCGCCCGGCGGCCAGCGGTGCGCCGCCTATGACGCCGTCACCATGGGCAAATACTGGATCAACAACAACCTGTGGGGCCAGAACTCCGGCTCCGGCAGCCAGTGCATCTGGTCCAACTCGACGTCGGGTAACACGATCTCCTGGGGCACGAGCTGGAACTGGACCGGCCAGACCAACTCGGTCAAGTCGTACGCCAGCTCGATCCTCGGCTGGCACTGGGGGACCCGGGTCGCCGGCTCGGGCCTGCCGGTCCAGCTCTCGGCCAACCGCAGCATCCCGTCGACCTGGAACTACAACGTCTCCCTCCAGGGCGGTAGCAACACGCTGAACGTGGCGTACGACCTGTGGGCGCACACGATCTCCAACCCCACGTACGCCAACAACCCGACCGACGAAATCATGATCTGGACGTACCGGGCCGGCGGTGCCGGACCCGTCGGCACCCGGCAGACCACCGTGACCATCGGTGGCGCGTCGTACGACCTCTACCGAGGCAACATCGGCTGGAACGTCTTCTCGTTCGTCCGCACCAGCAACACCTCCAGCGTGAACATCAACCTGCGGGACTTCCTCAACGACCTGGTCTCGCGGGGCTGGATGAGCAGCTCCAAGTACCTGACGAGCGTTCAGGCGGGGACGGAGGTGTTCATCGGCCAGGGCCGGCTGGACACCACCTCCTACACCACGAACGTGCAATGAGCCCCGGGCCGCCCCGCCGGCCTACCGGCTGGGCGGCCCAGCCCGCGCCCAACAGCGGGACGCAGTACGCGGCGACCACCCCTGCGCCGCGCGACCACCCCCTCAGTGAAGGAGTAAACCCCTCGTGCGTACTCGAAGACTCCGCACCATCGGTGCGGTGTGTGCCGGCCTCCTGGTGGCCTCCACGGTCACCGTGGTGACGATGTCGCAGGCCAACGCCGCGGTCATCGACACCAGCGCCTGGTACAACATCGTCGCCCGGCACAGCGGCAAGGCCATTGAGATCACCGGCGGCTCCACGGCCGACCAGGCCACCGTCACGCAGAACACCCGCAGCAGCGCCAACCACCAGCAGTTCCAGTTCGTCGACTCCGGCGGCGGCTACTACCGGCTGCGCGCCCGGCACAGCAACAAGGTCATCGACCTGTTCGAGTGGAACGTCGCCGACGGCGCCGAGTTCCGCCAGTGGCCGGACACCAACGGCGCCAACCAGCAGTTCCGCGTGCTCGACTCCGACGGCGGCTACGTCCGGCTGATCAACCGGCACAGCAACAAGGCCATGGACGTGTGGGAGAACTCCGCCGCCAATGGCGCCCGGGTCTCCCAGTTCAGTGACCTGAACGGCCCCAACCAGCAGTTCCAGCTGGTCCGTGCCGGCACCGGCACCACCCCGACCACCCCGGGCCCTGGCACCACCACGCAGGCCCCGCCGCCGCCGCCCGGCAGCACCAACTGCAACGTGGCGCCGATCAACCCGCGGGCGACCGCGGCGGCGCGCAGGCTGCTCTGCTACGTCTACAGCGTGTACGGCCGGGGCATCATCTCGGGTCAGCAGGAGTCGACCTGGATCGGTGGCGCCGACTACGAGATCAACCACATCCGCAACACCACCGGCAAGCTGCCGGCCATCCGTGGCCTGGACATGGGTGACTCGCCGAACTTCGGCAGCCGGGCCGTGGCCTGGTGGAACGCCGGCGGTATCCCGATGGTCGGCTACCACATGGGCTCGCCCTCCAACTCCGCG
>DASQDS010000335.1:0-3529 GCA_035634075.1 Pilimelia sp.
GCCGGGCGAGCCAGGCGCCGGCGCCGCGCCGGCCCGGCTGACGGCCCAGGCGACCACGACGGAGGGGGACGTCCGGCACGTCACGCTGATCACCGGCGACCGGCTCATGGTGCCGAACGACGGCCAGGTGATCATCGAGCCGGATCCGGCCCGGGCGAGCATCCGCTTCGCCAACTTCACCAGCCGCGGCCAGCACTACGTCGTGCCCTCGGACGCGCTGCCCGCGCTCACCGCCGGGGAGCTCGACTACCAGCTCTTCAGCGTGACCGAGCTGCTCGGCTCCGGGTTCCCGGCCGGCACGCTGCCCCTGGTCGTCACGTACGCCGCCGGTGGTGAGCAGGCCACCCGGAGCAGCCTCGCCGCCGGCGGCGCCACCGTCACCCGGCAGCTGCCGAGCGTGGACAGCCTGGCCGCGTCGGCAGCCGAGAAGACCGTGGCCACGCTGTGGACGCAGCTGACCACCGCGGTGACGCAGGGCCGCCGACTGAAGTCCACGATCGACAAGGTGTGGCTGGACCAGGTCCGCCGGACCAGCCTGGACGAGAGTGTGGCGCAGGTCGGCGCGCCGGCGGCGCACGCGGCCGGCTACGACGGCTCCGGGGTCACCGTCGCGGTGCTGGACTCCGGCATCGACGGCAACCACCCCGACCTCGTCGGCAAGGTGGTCGCCGAGCAGAACTTCACCAGCGAGCCGGACGCCGCCGATCGGTACGGCCACGGCACGCACGTGGCGTCCACGGTGGCCGGCACCGGCACCGCCTCGCAGGGCCGCAACCGCGGCGTCGCGCCCGGCGCGCGCCTGCTCAACGGCAAGGTCTGCACCGGCGACGGCTCCTGCACCATGTCCGCCATCATCGACGGGATGGAATGGGCCGCCGCGCAGGACGCCGACGTGGTCAACATGAGCCTCGGCGGTCCGGACGGCCCGGGGATCGACCCGCTGGAGCAGGCGGTGGACGAGCTGACCGCCAGCACGGGCACGCTCTTCGTGGTCGCCGCCGGGAACATCCCGGCGACCGAAACGCTGGCCTCCCCCGGCACGGCGGACGCCGCGCTGACGGTGGGCGCGGTGGACGGGGCCGACAACCTGGCCTCCTTCTCGCACCGGGGCCCGCGCCCCGACGATGCCGGGCTCAAGCCCGACATGACCGCGCCCGGAGTGAACATCACCGCCGCCCGCGCGGGCAGCCAGGGCTACGTGGACGCCAGCGGCACCTCGATGGCCACCCCGCACGTGGCGGGCGCCGCGGCGATCCTGCACCAGCGCCGGCCGACCTGGTCGCCCGCGCAGCTCAAGGCGGCCCTCGTCGGCAGCACCCGGCCGAACGCCGCGCTCGGCGCCTACGAGCAGGGCACGGGCCGCCTCGACGTGGCCCGCGCGTACCAGCAGACCGTCATGGCGGAGCCGGCAAGCCTCAGCCTCGGCCGGCAGGCATACCCGCACGCGGACGACCCGATCCTCAACCGCACCGTCACCTACAGCAACCAGGGCACCGGCGCGGTGACGCTGAGCCTGGCCCTGCGTACCCGCGCTCCGTCCGGCGCCGCGGCGCCCGCGGGGATGTTCGCCCTGAACGCCACGTCCGTCACTGTGCCGGCCGGCGGGTCGGCCTCGGTGACCCTCACCACGAACACCCGGGTCGCCGCGCCGGACGGGCTCTACACCGGAGCGATCAGCGCCACCGCCGCGGGCATCAGCGTGCAGACCGCCTTCGGGGTCGACCGGGCGATCGAGGCGTACGACCTGACGCTGGACGTCATCAGCCGGCAGGGCTTCTCCACCCCGGCGCACTCCACCCTGGTACAGAGCGCCGACGGCAACAACTTCTGGCTGGTCGGCGGGCCCGGCCCGATCACCATCCCGCGGCTGCCCCGGGGCAGCTACCTGGTCACCAGCCAGGTGTTCGACGGCGGGCCCCAGGGGCAGGAGACCACGGTGCTGGCCGCGCCGCGGGTGGAGCTGACACAGAACCGCAGCATCGTCATGGACGCCCGGCTGGCCCGACCGGTCGCCATCGCGGTCCCGGACCCGCAGGCCGCGCTGTTCTCCACAGAGGTCGGCATCCAGCTGACCGGGAGCGGGGAAGGCGCCTGGTCAAACGGCTACGTCAGCAACGGCGCCACCTTCACGGGCCAGATCGGCAACCAGAACGTGTGGGGCACGGTGTCCAAGATCGGGGCGACCCTGGCCCAGCGCGGCCCGGGCAACAACTTCTACAACTCCCCCCGGGTCTACCACCTGGGCTGGTTCACCGAGCAGCGGCTGCCCACCGGGTGGAGCCGCACGGTGGCGCCGGCGGACCTGGCCACCGTGCAGGCCACCTACGCGGGTCACATCCCCGGCGGGTACGCCGCCAAGGCGGCGTTCTCGCACCCCGGCGGCACGCTCTTCGGCTCGTACGTGGCCGGCGCGATCGGCATCGGCCTCGACTTCGACGTGCCGTTCCAACGCACCGAGCTGTACAACACCGACGGCGACGTGCGCTGGCACGCGGTGATGGCCGAACGGGACGGCCAGATCGGCATCCCGAACAACCACCTGGTGTCCTCGGTGACCCGCTACACCGGCGGAAGCACGGTGCAGGAGACCTGGAACCGGCCGGTGTACGGCCCGGCGTTCACCTCGTCGATCTACAAGCAGCACTGGGTTGTCCGCCGCGGCAACACCATCACCGCGGACGTGCCGCTGACCGGCGACGGTGACGGCCACGCCGGGCTGCCGCACCCGGACCGGGCGACCGGGACGCTGGTGCTCCGGCGCAACGGCACGGTCATCGGCGAGACGGCGTTCCCGTCACGCAGCGGCGTGCCACAGTTCACGGTGCCGGCGGGCAACGCCCAGTACCGGCTCGACGCGACCATCGACCGGACCGAGCCGCTTCTGCTGTCCACGAGGGTCAGCGCGGCCTGGACGTTCAACTCGGACACCGTGGACGCGAACTCGTACCTGCGGCTGCCGCTGTGGGCGGTGAGCTTCACGCCGCCCACGGACCTGCGCGGGACGGCCCCGGCCGGGCGCAGCTTCACCATCCCGCTGCGCGCGCACGTGCAGCCGGACGCCGCGTCCGCCGGGCTGCGCACGCTGACCGTCGACTACTCGCTGAACGACGGCGGTAGCTGGCAGCCCGCCGCGCTCACCACCGCGCCGGACGGCACGGGCACGGCCACCGTCACCCACCCCGGCGGCCACGGGTTCGTCTCGCTGCGGGCCCGGGTGGTGGACTGGGCGGGCAACGCGGTCGACCAGACGGTGCTCCGCGCCTACCGGATCGCCCCGGCGTAGTCGCGTCTACATCAACGCAAGTCCCGGCGGGGGTCGCAACCGCGGCCCCCGCCGGCCGCTTGAATGACGCGCATAGATGCGTAAGGATGTGGTCACCGAACTCGGCGCGTGACCACGGGGAGGCACCATGGGCCGGCGGATCAGGACGACACTCGCGGCCCTGTGCATCGCCGGTGCCGCGGCGACCGCAGTCGCCGCCCCCACCGCGGCCGGTGCGACGCCCGCCGGGGATTCGCCGGCCGCGGA
>DASQDS010000336.1:0-4973 GCA_035634075.1 Pilimelia sp.
AGAGCGCGCGGGTCGTCGGCGGCCGCGAGCGTCTGGAGGCGGCCCGCGCGGGCGTCCGCGACATCGATGCGGCTGCCGTCGGCGGCGGAGCCGCGCAGGTAGCGGAACCAGGCCGCGACGGCGAGGGTGAGCAGCTCGCTGGGTCGCCCGCGCCGGCGAGCGTCGATCAGGGAGGGCAGGAGGTAGGCCGGCATCTTGGTCGACCCCCGCGCGCAGAGCCGGGACAGCGGGTCGCTGATCCGCGGGTTTGCGAAGCGGCCGAGCAGGGTGCGCTGGTAGGCCTCCACGTCGATGCCCAGGACGGGCCGCAGGACCGGGGCGATCTCCGTGCGCATCAGCGCCGCCAGGTAGCCGGCGAAGACTGGATCCGCCAGCACGTCGCTGGTGGTCCGGTAGCCCCCCGCCAGGGCGCCCAGGTAACCGATGGCGCTGTGGCAGCCGTTGAGCAGGCGGGTCTTCAGCAGCCGGTACGGCGCCACGTCGTCGACAAAACGCACGCCCACCCTGTCCAGCGGGGGCCGCCCGGCGCAGAACTGGTCCGCCACGATCCACTGGCTGAACGGCTCGGCGGCCACCGGCCAGCGGTCCGGCACGCCGAACCGCCGCACCACCAGCTCTCGCAGCGCGTCGCCCGTCTCGGGGGTGATGCGGTCCACCATGCTGGCCGGGAAGGACGCGTGGGTCTCGATCCACGCGGCGAGCCCGGGGGCGCGGCGTTCCGCGAGGCCGAGCACGGCGGCGCGGGCCGCGGCCCCGTTGTCCGGCAGGTTGTCGCAGGACAGCACGGTGAACGCGGGCAGTCCGGCCCGGCGCCGGCGGGCCAGTGCCTCGACCACGTAGCCGAACACGGTCCGCGGCACCCGCGGTGCGGCCAGGTCGGCCCGGACGTCGGGGTCCGCGGCGCTGAACTCGCCGCCGGCCAACGGATAGCCGCCACCGGTGATGGTCAGCGTCACCACCCGGGTGTGCGGGGCGGCGAGTGCGTCGAGCACCGCGCCCGGGTCGTCGGGGCCAAACAGGTAGCGGGTCATCGCCCCCAGCACCCGGGCGCGGTCCCCGCCGCGGCCGCGCTCCACCACCGTGAAGAGGCAGTCCTGCGGCAGCAGCGCATCGCGCATGGCCGGCGACCGCAGGCCGACGCCGACCTCGCCCCAGCCGGTCTCGCCCTGATTGGCCAGGTCGTCCAGGTACACCGCCTGGTGGGCGCGGTGGAAGCCGCCGACGCCGAGATGCACCACGGCCGGGGTGAGGGTGGTGCGGTCGTATTCCGGCACGCGGACGCGGCGGCGCAGGGCGGGCAGGGAACGGTTGTTGAGGACGGCGGTGCGCGCCGCCGTTGTGTCAGCCAGCACTGGGTGTGCCTCCCTCTGCGGGGCAGGGCGCAGCGCACGTGGTCCAGATCAAGACCGCGGGCGCCGAACAGCTAGAAAGGGAGCCTTTGGGTTTAGACGTCCCATAATGGCGAAAGAACAATGACCGCAGCCGATCCGGCCGACGATGTCTGAGCGGCCGATTGCCCGCGAGCTACTGACTTAAACGGAATTCACGAAATGCCGGACCGTGCGACTGTGGTCATGGCGATCGAGGCCACGCCGCCGCGCCGCCGGCAGGGGGAGCTAGGGTCGGCCCATGCTGCCCGTAACGGCGCACACCCTCGCCGCGTGCGGCGAGCGGTTGCCGGTGCCGACCTACGACAGGAGCCGGGTGCGCGCCGGCGTCGTCCATGTCGGTGTCGGTGCGTTCCACCGTGCGCACCTGGCCATGTACCACGACCGCCTGATGGCTCAAGGCGCCGGCATGGACTGGGGCATCTGCGGCGTCGGGGTCATGCCGGCGGACCGGTTGATGAAGGACGCGCTGGCGGCGCAGGACGGCTTGTACACGCTCGTGCTGAAACATGCCGACGGCAACTACGAGCCGCGGATCCTCGGCGCCATCGTCGACTACCTCTTCGCCCCCGACGACCCGGAGGCGGTGGTGCGGAAGATGGCCGAACCGGCGATCCGCATCGTGTCGCTGACCGTGACCGAGGGCGGTTACAACATCGACAACCTCACCGGCCTGTTTCGGGCCGACAACCCCGACGTGGCGCACGACGTGGCGGCGCCGGCCGGCTTCCGGACGATCTTCGGCCTGATCACCGACGCCCTGCGCCGCCGCCGCGCCGACGGGATCCCGGCGTTCACCGTGATGTCCTGCGACAACCTGCCCGGCAACGGCCGGCTCGCCCGCACGGCGTTCACCGCCTTCGCGCGCCTGCGCGATCCGGACCTGGCCGGCTGGATGGAGCGGGAGGTGAGCTTCGTCAACTCGATGGTCGATCGGATCGCGCCGGTCACCGTCGACGCCGACCGGGAGGCGCTCCGCCGCCGCTACGCGGTGGACGACCAGTGGCCGGTCGTCGCCGAGCCGTTCACCCAGTGGGTGCTCGAGGACGACTTCTCCGCCGGCCGGCCGCCGTACGAGGACGTCGGGGTGCAGGTGGTGGCCGATGTCGAGCCGTACGAGCTGATGAAGCTCCGCCTGCTCAACGCCGGCCACCAGGCGATGGCTTACTTCGGTCACCTCGTCGGCTACCGGCTGGTGCACGAGGCGGCCCACGACCCGATGATCCGCGCGTTCCTGGCCGGCTACATGGACGAGGAGGCCACGCCGACGCTGGCCCCGGTGCCGGGCGTCGACCTCGACGAGTACAAGCGGACGCTCGTCGAGCGGTTCGCCAACCCGGAGATCAGGGACACGATCGCGCGGCTGTGCGCCGACACCTCCGAGCGCATCCCGAAGTGGGTGCTGCCGGTGATCCGCGAGCGCCTGGCCGGCGGCGGCGAGGTGCGGCGGGCGGCCGCGGTGGTGGCCAGCTGGGCCCGGTACGCCGAGGCGGTCGACGAGCAGGGGCAGGCGATCGACGTGGTGGACCCGCTCCGGGAGAGCCTGACCGCGATCGCCGCCCGCCAGCGCGCCGACCCGCTGGCCTTCATCGCCAACCGGACCCTCTTCGGCGACCTGGTGGACGACGAGCGTTTCGTCCAGCCCTACCGGTGGGCGCTGGACTCGCTGCACCGGGTCGGCGCCCGGGCGACGCTAGCGGCGCTGGCCTGAGCCCGGCCCGGACCGGGCTCAGGGCCTGACCGGGACGCCGCGTTCCGCGCGGGTCAGCTGGGCGCCCGCGGTCTGGACGGCGTCGGCGGCGACCGCCACGGCCCGGTACACCGCGTCCCGCACGGCCGTCCCGCGGCTGATGTCGGCGGCGAGGGCGCCGACGAACGCGTCGCCCGCGCCCGTCGTGTCGACCACCTCGACCGGGACGGCCGGCACGTGCACCACGCCGCTCCCGTCGTCGACCACGGCACCCCGGGCGCCGGCCGTGACGACGACCGCCGCCGGCCCCAGCGCCCGCAGGCGGGAGGCCGCCGCCCGGACGGTCGCCAGGTCGGAGAGCGCCTCGCCGAGGAGGAACTCCGCCTCGGGCTCGTTGACCACCAGGACGGCGAGCCGGGCGAGGACCGCCGGCGGCACGCGGGTCGGTGGGGCGAGGTTGAGGATGACCGGCGTGCCCACCGCCTCGGCCAGCTCGACGGCGCGCACCACCACGTCGACCGGGAGCTCCATCTGCATGAGGAGGACGTCGGCGCGGCGCAGCTCCGCGTCCAGCCGGTTCACCTCCTCGACCACGACGGCGTGGTTGGCGCCCGGGGAGACGGCGATGGCGTTGTGCCCGGAGCGGTCGACCAGGACGACGGCCAGGCCGGTCCGGCGCCGGTCCGTCGACCGCAACAGCGTCACGTCGACGCCCGCCCGCACCAGGGCCGCCCGGAGCGCCTGGCCGTCCGGGTCGGCGCCGACGCAGCCGGCGAAGCGCACGTCGGCGCCGGCCACCGCCGCCGCGACCGCCTGGTTGGCCCCCTTGCCGCCCGGCCGGAAGGCGGCGTCCTCGCCCAGGACCGTCTCGCCGGTCCGCGGCAGGCCGTCGACGCGCACGGTGACGTCCATGTTTAGCGACCCGAGCACCAGCAGCCCGCCCACCGCCCGCCCCGCCATCACTTGAGCCCGGAGGACGAGACCGACTGGGTGAAGTAGCGCTGGAAGAACAGGAGCACGAGCAGGGGCACCAGGGCCGTCATGGCGGCCCCGGCGAAGATCGCCCCGAAGTCCACCCCCTGTTGGCCGGCGAACTGAGCGATCGCCACGGGCGCGACCTTCATCTCGGGCGCCGGCGCGATCAGCAGCGGCCACAGGTAGGCCTGCCACTGGAAGACGAAGAGGATGAGCCCCGCGCCGATCAGCGCGGGTTTGGACAGGGGCAGGTAGACCCGCCAGAAGATCCCCCACCAGCCCAGCCCGTCGACGCGGGCCGCCTCGGCGAGGTCCCCGGGGATGCCGAGGAAGAAGCTGCGCAACAGGAAGACCGCGAAGCCGTTGCCGATGCCCGGCAGGATCAGCGCCAGGTAGGAATTCTCCAGGCCGGCCCCACGGAAGATCGACATCAGCGGAATGGCGATGGCGTCGAACGGGATGAGGAAGGAGATCACCATCACCGAGAAGAAGACGCCCCGGCCGGGGAACCGCAGCACCGCCAGGGCGAACGCCGCCGAGGCGCAGATGGCCAGGCCGCCGACCAGTGTCCCCACCGTGACGACCGACGAGTTGATCATCGCTCGGCCGAAGTCCGTGTCGAAGAGCCGGACGAAGTTGTCGAGGGTGAACCCGCGCGGCAGCAGCGTCCAGAAGGACACCGGCGAGATGGTGGCGAAGGTCTCCCGCTGTGGACGCAGCGCACTGGCCACGGTCCACCACAGCGGGAGGACGAAGAGCACCGCGATGGTGGCGCCGAGCACGAACATGCCGATCCGGGGACGCCCGCGCCGGGCGCGCCGGCCGCCCGGGCGGACCACGTCGGCGACGCCGGGCCGCGGTGCCGTGTCGGTGGACACTCAATCACTCCCTCGGGCGAGAAGCCGGAACTGGACCAGCAC
>DASQDS010000337.1:0-2758 GCA_035634075.1 Pilimelia sp.
CTGCTGGTCATCGAGTCGACGTTCCTCGCGGCGGACGCCGCGATGGCCGCGCAGGTCGGGCACCTGACCGCGGGCCAGGCCGCGCAGGTGGCACACCAATCGAGGGTACGGACACTCGTGTTGACCCATTTCTCCCAGCGCTACCCGGACGCGGCCCACTTCCTCGATGAGGCGCGCGAGCACTTCGCCGGGGACATCGTGGTCGCCGAGGACCTGTTGCGGGTGCCGGTGCCCGGCCGTCTGGGCGTGCCGGCGTGAGCGGGGTGCCGGGGTGAGCGGGGTGCCGGGGTGAGTGTGCTGATCCGTACCGTCGTCGACGACGACCTCGCCGCGATCGGCGCGCTGCACCGGCGCTCGCGGCGCGCCGCGTACGCCGGTCTGGTCTCAGCCGCCGCGCTCGCCGCCGGGTCCGACGAGGCGATGGCCGAGTGGTGGACGGAGCGGTGGCGCTGGGAGCGCGACACCCATCGGCTGGCGGTCGCCGAGGTGGCGAGGGCGGTGGCCGGCTTCAGCTACGTGGGGCCGAGCGAGACTTCCGGTGCCGTGGAGCTGTACGCCATCCACGTCGATCCGGCTCAGGTGGGCACCGGGATCGGCCGGGCACTGATGATCAGCGCGCTGCAGGACCTGGCCGAGGTGGCCGCGGCACCGGACGCGCAGTCGCCGGCCGCGGATCGGGCGGTGCTCTGGGTGCTGACCGGCAACGCGACGGCCCGGCGGTTCTACGCCAACGGTGGCTGGGTGGCGGACGGCGGACGGCGCGAGGCGCCGATCGGGCCGGAACTCGTGACGCAGCTGCGCTACGCGCGCCCGCTGCCGTTCTCACCCCGCTGACCGCTGCGCCCACCGCTCTGACCGCTGCGCCCGGCTCGCGGAGCCGGGGTGGCGGGCTGGTCGGGTCGCTTGGCCGCAGTGGTGGCCTGGTGGGCGGGAACGCGTGACCGAGTGTATGCGGGGGAACCTGTGGTCACGCGCTCCCGCCAACCGCGCCCGCCCAAACCGGGGGTTGCGCCTGGCCGGAGGCGCCGACCGGCGGAGGCATGCCGGTCGTCCAGTACTTGGGCGGGTCTGGGTGCGGGATGCCGCGGTGCTGGCGGGGCACAGCGGCTTCACCGCCGATGGACGTCGTCCGCGGCCTGGGTGCCAGGCGTGCCGGGGGACGGTCAAGCCGCCGGTCGGCGTCCAATGCTCTGGTTGCAGTGCTCTGGTGCTGGTGCAGTTCTCGTGCTGGTGCAGTTCTCGTGCTGGTCAGTCGAAGTACCCCCGGTTGGCGCCCGCGTGCCGGGTCCGCCGGTTGCCGCCGGCCGGGCCGGTGTCACGGACACCATCGAGGCTGTCCTCGCGTCCGGCGCGCATGCCGGGCATGGCACGGACGCTGTTCAGATCGTGTCGGAGGGTCCAGGCTTCCCGCCAGGGTCGCCGGGATGCCGTATCCGCCCGTTGGGCCAGCCGTCTCGGCGCGCATGGCCATCGCCATCCGCACCAGACGCAGTTGCCGTCCAGGTCGGGTTGCGCATGCCGCCCGAGCATCACTTGAGCTTCCTGCCACAGCAGCCGGTCCACGATGTCGGCCGGTTCAGTCAGGTCGGTGTCGACCATTCCTCAACCCCTCCGTCCGGAAGTCCTGCGTACCTCCGTTACGAGCTATACAACCGCGGCGAGCCCGCACCCGATCGGACTGTCTGTGCGACTGTGGCGACTTTGTGTAACCAATTTCGGCCGGACTGTTCGCCGTGGGCGGACACCTGACGGGCATCGATGACGCCGCCGACGGCGTTGACGCCGGCATGGCCAGCAAACCGATGGACGACGAGGCCCAGGCACTCGACGCCTACAGTCGCACTGTGACCGACGTGGCTGCCAGGCTGCTCCCCTGCGTGGCTGCCCTGTCCGTCCGTACCCCCCGCGGAGGTGGCGCCGGCTCGGCGGTCACCTTCACCGATGACGGCTTCCTGCTCACCAGCGCCCACGTCGTCGCCGGCAGCGCCGGCGGCACCGCCGCCTTCGCCGACGGCACCGAGACCCGGTTCGACGTGGTGGGCGCCGATGTCCTCTCCGACCTGGCCGTGCTCCGGGCGCACACGGCCGCCGCCCCGGCCGCTCCGCTCGGCGACGCCGATCAGTTGCGCATCGGCCAGCTCGTCGTCGCGGTCGGCAATCCGATGGGGCTCGCCGGCTCGGTGACCGCCGGTGTGGTCTCCGGCCTCGGCCGCTCGCTGCCCGCCCGCGACGGTCGCCACGTCCGGCTCATCGACGACGTCATCCAGACCGACGCCGCTCTCAACCCGGGCAATTCCGGCGGTGCACTGGCCGATTCCACCGGCACCGTGGTCGGCGTCAACACCGCGGTCGCCGGGTACGGCCTCGGACTCGCCGTCCCGGTCAACTCCACCACCCGGCATATCATCGGCGAACTCACCACCAACGGACGCGTCCGGCGCGCCTGGCTCGGCGTGGCCGGCGTCCCGGTCCCGCTCCCCCCGCCGGTGGCCGCCCGCCTCGGCCAGAAGCGCGGCCTGCGCGTAGTCGAGGTGGTGCCGGGCAGCCCCGCCGGCGCCGCCGGCATCTACCTGGGCGACATCCTGCTCGCCGCCGGCGGCGGCCCGGTACAGAGCGTGCAGGCACTGCAGCGCCTCATGCTCGGCCCCGCGATAGGCACCCGCCTGCCGATCACGGTCCTGCGCCGCAACGCCTTCGTGGACGTGGTAGCCGTCCCCGCCGAACTAGCCTGACCACCATCCCGCCCCGCCCCCCACCC
>DASQDS010000338.1:0-3989 GCA_035634075.1 Pilimelia sp.
CGAGGCCACCGGGCCGGAGCTGTGGGAGCAGACCGCCGGCCGGATCACCCACTTCGTGGCGGGGGTCGGCACCGGCGGCACCATCTCGGGCGTGGGCCGCTACCTCAAGGAGGTTTCCGGCGGGACGGTCCGGGTGATCGGTGCCGACCCGGAGGGCTCCGTCTACTCAGGCGGCAGCGGGCGCCCCTACCTCGTCGAGGGCGTCGGCGAGGACTTCTGGCCGCAGACGTACGACCGGGACGTGTGCGACGAGATCATCGAGGTCTCCGACACGGTGTCCTTCGCGGTGACCCGCCGGCTGGCCCGCGAGGAAGGGCTGCTGGTCGGCGGCTCGTGCGGGATGGCAGTGGCGGCGGCGGTCGAGGTGGCCCGCACGGCCGGGCCCGAGGCGGTGATCGTCGTGCTGCTGCCCGACGGCGGCCGCGGCTACCTCTCCAAGATCTTCAACGACGACTGGATGGCCCGGTACGGGTTCCTGTCCACCGGCGCGACCGGCGCCACCGTGGCGGACGCCCTCGGCGGCAAGGCCGGCGGCCTGCCGCAGCTCGTGCACATCCATCCCACCGAGACCGTCCGCGACGCGATCGACTACATGCGGGAGTACGGCGTCTCCCAGCTGCCGGTGCTGAAGGCGGAGCCGCCGGTCGTCACCGGCGAGGTGGCCGGGTCGCTGGCGGAGAAGGCTCTGCTGGACGCCTTGTTCACCGGGCAGGCGCAACTGCACGACATGGTCGAGCGGCACATGGCGCCGCCCCTGCCCATGATCGGTGGCGGCCAGCCGGTGAGCGAGGCGGTCGCACTGCTGGAGCGCTCCGACGCCGCGATGGTGCTGGTGGACGGCAAGCCCGCGGGCGTGCTGACCCGGCAGGACCTGCTCGCCCACCTCGGCACCCATTGATCGCCGGCGGCTTTCAGCCGCGGACCAGTTCCGCCGGCACGGTGACGACGTCGACGAAGGCGCCCCGGCGCAGCACGGTCACCGGCATCCGGGCGCCGATCGCCGGGCCGAGCATCAGCCGCTGGAGGGCCTGCACGCCCTGCACCGGCCGGCCGCCGGCCGACACGATGATGTCGCCGAGGTAGACGCCCGCCACGCCCGCGGGGCTGCCCGGCACCACCTCGACGACCCGCAGGCCGCGCCGCTGGCCGAGCCGCTCCGCCACGGGCGGCGGCAGCGGCACCGGTACGCCGGCCACGCCGAGCCAGGCGCGGCGCACCCGGCCGGTGGAGATCAACTCGCCGATGATCTGCCGGGTGGTCGGGTTGATGGGGACGGCCAGGCCGAGGCCCACGCCGGCCACCGCCGTGTTGACGCCCACGACCCGCCCGGTCGAGTCCGCCAGCGCGCCGCCTGAGTTGCCGGGGTTGAGCGCCGCGTCGGTCTGGATGACGTCGTCGATGAGCCGGACGTGCCGCCCGTCGCGGGCCGGCAGCGAGCGGCCCAGCCCGGAGACCACGCCGGCGGTCACCGAACCGGCCAGGCCCATCGGGTTGCCCACCGCGACGACGAGCTGCCCGATGCGCAGGTCGTCGGCGTCACCCAGCGGCGCCGGCGGCGCGGCCGTCGCCCGTACCCGCAGAACCGCAAGGTCGGCGAGCGGGTCGGCGCCGACGACGTCGAAGCCGGCCTCGGCGCCGTCGGAGAAGGTGGCCGTGCCGGTCGTCGCGCCGGCCACCACGTGGGCGCTGGTCAGCAGGAATCCGTCATCGGTGAAGGTCACGGCCGACCCGGCGCCGGCGCCGCGCGGCGAGCGGACGGCCAGCGCCGCGACGCTGGGGAGCAGCGCCGCGGCCACGGAGGTGACGACGCGGCTGTACGCGTCGAGTGCGTCGCGTTCGGTTTCCATACCGCCGCCAACGCCCGGCCGCCCCCCGGTCATGCCAAGCCGGGCTCCGCCCACAGCGAACACGCGGTCAGAGGATCTGGCCGATCAGCAGCACGTAGCCGTCCGGGTCCTCCACCCGGATCTGCCCCGCGGGCAGGTGCTCCGGGTGCTCGACCTTGCCGGCCGCCACGCCCTGTCCGACCAATTCCTCACGGAGCTTGGCGACGTCGGTGTCGTAACCATGAAAGAGCACGCCCTGGCTGGTCCTGTCGACCGGCTGGTCGGTCTGCGCCAGCATCAACCCGCTGTCGCCACACTCGAGGGTCGCCGACATGATGTGGCCGTCGGCGGTGACCCGGCTGTCCCTGACCAGGAACCCGAGCCGCTGGTAGAACGCCAGGGACTTGTCCATGTCGGCGACGTGCGCGCACGGAACCAAACTGGTGAGCGCCATGTGCCGGAGCGTATCGATCACTGTCCACTCGCGCGACCCGGGGTCCACCCGTCGGGAGCGGGCCAGACGTCGGGCAGGCCGTTGAGCACGGGCGCGCACCCGGTCGCGGGACCTTCCTCGTCATCGCACAGCGTGTCCGTTCGCATCCGGCGAGCGGCCGGTTAACTCAGCGTCAGGAGGCACACACGAGCAACCCGAACGCACTCTGGGGGACGAGATGGTCAACGTCGACCATGCCGAACCGACCGATGTGGTGGATCACCTGCTCTGGCGGGACGCCCAGCACATGCTCGGTCGGCACGCGGCCCCCGACGCCGACGGCACGTGCGTGTGGTGCGGCGGCGGCTGGCCCTGCCCGCCGCGCCGGCTGGCGGAGCGCGCCGCTGCGGCATCGCGCCGCCCGTGGCGGGAATCGTGGACCGCACGCCACGACCTCAACGGCCTTCGCGCGTTACCTAGTTGGCGGTCCGAGGTGGGCCGTCAGCCCCGGCGGGGATCAATCAACCGCCGGGCGTACTGACAGACGTACTGACAACTGAAGACTTCGCCCTAGCGGTTGACGCGCCGGTGCCCCGCCAGCACCACAGTGTCCCGCACCCTCCCGCCCGCGATCTGGTGACCGGCATGCCTCCGTCGGTCCGACGCCTCCGGCCAGGCGTTATCTCCCCGGTTCGAGGGCGGGAACGGCGGGCGGGAGTAGGTGACCTCCGGTTCCCCCGCATACATCGCGGTCATCTACTCCCGCCCGCCACATTCGTTTCGTCCGGTGCCGGCACCAACCTCGTGTAGCGCGCCTGTCGGGTCAGGGCCGGCCCCAGCGGCGCCGAGCGCTCCGCGCCGTCGGCCACCCAACCGCCGCGCTCGTAGAACCGCCGCGCCGCCGCGTTCTCGATCAGCACCCACAGGACTGCCCGGCGTCGGCCGAGCGTCGGGAGCGCCGCGATGACGTCCGCCATAAGTGCCCGGCCGATCCCGCCGCCCTGCCTGTCCGGGTCGACGTGGATCGCGTACAACTCGGTCGCCCCCGGCGTCTCGCTTGGCCCGACGTAGGTGAAGCCGAGCACCGCGTCGGCGTCGTCGGCCGCGACGGCGAGGCGGTGCGTCGTCCGCTCGTACGTCCACCGCTGCTCCCACCATTCCGCCATCGCGGCGCTGCCGCCGGCAGCGAGCGCCGCCGCCGGGACGATGCCGGTGTACGCCCGCAGGCGCGACCGGGCGTGCAAGTCTCCGACCGAGGCCAGGTCGGCCGGCTCGGCGGGGCGGATGTGGATCGTCACCGCGCCAGCGTAGCGCTCCCACAGATGACCCAAAGTGGCGCTCGCGCTACGGTCGGTCAGTTGCCTCGCTGGCCGGTGGCAAGGCCTCCGAACTGGTGTAATGCTGAAGTCCGCAACCAGTTCGACAGTGATTTCGACGGGCCCCGGCTGGCGGGGCGTGAATAGTTACGGACGGCAGGCCGATGGGAAGACACCGTTCCCACCGCGCGGCGCCGCGGTGGGTGCTCCCCACCGCCGGGGCCGCCGCGGTGGCGCTCGTCATCGCCCTGACCGTGAACACCCACGGCGGCGACCGGGACACCGCCGCGCCGCCCGCCCCGACGCCGGCCGCCGCCTGCGACACGGTCGTGCGGGTGCTCACGGCCTCCTCGTTCCTGCCGGTGCTGGACGCCCTGGGCCCCCGCCTCGGCTCGGGCGCCGACTGCGTCAGCG
>DASQDS010000339.1:0-6769 GCA_035634075.1 Pilimelia sp.
GCACCAGCAGCGCCAGCGCCAACTGGCCGCCCGCCGCCGCCGTGAAGAAGACGACGTAGCCGGTGCCGTGCCCGGCGTGGGCCAGCGCCGCCCCGCCGTGCAGCACGCCGCTGCCCGCGGCGCCCAGGGCCGCGACCGTCCGCCAGCCGGTGGCCGCCATCAGAACTGCGCCGGGGCGGGCAGGTTACGGGGGGGCGCGCTGAACGGGTCGTCGCCCGTGCCGGGCGGCCCGACCTGGAACTGCGCCATCATGTCGTGGTCCTCGTGGACCGAGTTGTGGCAGTGCATCATGTACTTGCCCTGATGTGGGCCGAACCGCGTGATGACCCGGACGGTCTCGTTCTCGCCGAGGTAGACGGTGTCCTTCGGCCCGATCTCGTAGGCGAACGGCGGCCTGCCGTTGCGGTCCAGGATCTTGAAGTCGATGAGGTGGACGTGCACCGGGTGGTTCCAGCCGCCGTGCGTGTTCGCGAACTCCCAGATCTCCGTGTCGCCCAGCCCGGGGTTGGCCAGGGTGAGCCGATGGCCGGATTTGATCACGTCGGCCCAGGTGGTCCGGTTGATCGTCCACTCGCCGCCGTGGCGCTCGAACTCGAAGCGGCGGGTCCGCATCCCCGGCGTGGGCCGCAGCGCCATCACCGGGGCGTTCGGCTCGAGCACATCGGGCACCGCGTTGCCGGCCAGCGACGTCGGGTCCGACGCCACGTCGAACGCCACGATCCGGCCGGTGTTGTCGTAGTCGCGGGAGTTCTTCACCCCGAGGTTGCGCAGCTCCACCCGCTGACCGACGCGGTACTTCGCGAAGTCGATGACGATCTCGTACCGCTCGGCCACCGCGTGCCGCATGCTGGTCACCCGCTGCGGCGCCGGCATCAGGCCGCTGTCCGTGGCGATCACCGTGAACGGGTCCCCGGTGCTCAGGGCCCACCGGTAGTTGCGCGACACCGACCCGTTGAGGAGCCGGAAGCGGTACTTGCGCCGCTCCACCTTCATGACCGGCCAGGGGCGGCCGTTGACGAGGATGACGTCCCCGTACACCCCCTTCTGGCCGTCGTCGTCGTAGGCCAGCTGTCCCTGCGCGGTGAACAGGGCGTCGCGGACCACGAGCGGGATGTCGTAGCGGCCGGCCGGCAGCGGCAGCCGCTGCTCCAGCGGGTCGAACGTCTCGTACAGCGCGGCGAGGCCCGAGTAGACGTTCTCCGCGGTGTGGTGCACGGCGTGGTCGTGGTACCAGAGCGTGCGCGCCGGCTGGCCGTTCGGGAACTGGTAGTCCTTGTACTGACCAGGACGGATCAGGTCGTCCGCGTACCCGTCGTACTGCGGCCGGTTGGCGTTGCCATGCAGGTGGAGCGAGGTGTGCAGGGGGTAGCCGCGGGTCGGGTGCCGCGGGGGCAGGTTGTTGACCTGTCGCATGGCCACCTGGCGGCCGCGGGTCACCCGCACGGTGGGCCCGGGAACGGTCCCGTTGTACGTGAGGAACTGCGTGCGCAGGCCCGGAATGATCTCCAGAAACGCACTGCGCATCTGCACGGTGTAGAAGTCCGTGGTCGCCGACTGGTGCACCGGCTGCAGCACGGGCGGCTCCACGAACGGGGTCGTGTACGGCTTCGGCAGCCGGCTGGCCGCTATCCGGCTGGCGGCCTTCCCGGACGCCGCCACCCGTTCCATCGGCACCGCCAGTGCGGCCGTCCCGAAGATTCCAAGCTTGACCATGTCGCGACGACGCAGCTCCACAGGTTTTCTCCCCTCACCCTGGGCCGCGCAGCCTAGGAAGGGGACCTGTGGTGCCGCTGAAGGCAGCCTGGGCGCCCGGCGGAACTGCCTCGACAGCCCAACCCCGGGGTGGCATCTTCGCCGGCGGCGATCCCCGCCGCGCGGCGACATCCGGGAGTGGCATGCACGCTATCGAGCAACACGAGATCGCGGAGGCCGGGCACCGGATCCTCAGCCCCCTCACCGACGACAAGCTCATGCTGCTCGGCGAGCTGTGCCGGCCGCGCCGCGGACAGCACCTGCTAGACCTGGCCTGCGGCAAGGGCGAAATGCTGTGTCGGTGGGCCGACCGGTTCGGCATCGGCGGGCTCGGCGTGGACATCAGCACGGTCTTCCTGGCCGCGGCCCACGAACGGGCCGCGGAACTCGGCGTGGCCGACCGGGTGAGCTTCCGGCACGGGGACGCGCCGCGGGGGGTTGCGGCAGACGCCTCGTACGACATCGTCTCGTGCATCGGCGCCACCTGGATCGGCGACGGGCTCGGCGGCACGATCGACCTGATGCGCCCGGCGCTGCGGCCGGACGGTCTGCTGCTGGTCGGCGAGCCCTACTGGACGGAGCCGCCGCCCGGCGGCGTGCCCGCCGCGCTGGGCGTGGCCCCCGACGACTACGCGACGCTGACGGGCACCCTGGACCGGCTGGCGCAGTCGGGCACCGAGCTGGTGGAAATGGTGCTCGCGGACGCGGACAGCTGGGACCGGTACGTGGCGGCCCAGTGGTGGACCGTGGAGCGGTGGCTGCGCGCCAACCCGGGGCACCCGGGCGCCGCCGAGATGCGGCGGTACCTCGAGGCGAGCCGCCGGTCGCACCTGGAGTACCAGCGGCGCTACCTCGGCTGGGGCGTCTTCGTCCTGCGCACCGCCTGACCGGGGCGTGGAGCGCTGCCCACGGACCTCGCCTCACGGACCGTCGTCCAGCAGCGGGCCCAGCCGGCGCAGGATGTCGGCGCTGTCCACGTTGGGCGGCAGCTGGAGCGTCAGGTCGATGCCGGGGCCCTTGACCGTCAGCGTCACCGCCGGCCGCGGCGGTTGCCGCAGGCGCCAGCGGCGGATCGCGCCGGCGAACGCCTTCGCCCGCGGCCGGAGGGTGTCGAGGGTGATCACGCTCGCCGTCACCCCCACCGCCTGGACCGCCACCTCCACGACGGCGCCGGCGTCCCGCAGGCCCTCATACGGCAGGTCGAGCCCGTCGATGATCTCCTGCGGCAGCAGCAGCCGAACGCTGGTCATCGTCCCCCCTCACCAGAGCGGCGATCCGCTCCCGGACGGCGTCGCCGAGCACGCTGAGTGACGTGGCGGCCGGCGCCTGCGAGATGTAACCCTGCACGAACCGGATCCGCCGCTCGTAGAGCTGCCGCAGCGTGACCGGCGACTCGTCGTCGAAACCCTCCACGATCACCACCCGGGCCGCCGGGGCGCGGCCCAGGTCGCTCGCGTGCCGGGCCACCCGGGTGACCAGCTCGAGCTCGTCCAGCGCGAGCGGGTGGTGCAGCACCGCCCGGTCCACCTTGATCTGGGTCAGCGGCAGCTCCGCCATCCGGGCCAGCGAGGAGTAGCCCACCCCGAAGTCGTCGACCGCGAAGCTGATCCCCAGCTCCCGGGCCACCTGGGTCAGCCGGCGGTGGAAGTAGGCCAGCGGCGCCAGCGGCCAGACCTCGCCGGGCGCCGGCCGGATCGGGTCCTGCTCGGAGATCTCGAGGGTGACGGCGCTCGGGTCCAGGTGGGCGTCGTCCAGCACGCTGTGCACCGCGCTGAGGTAGGACTCGTTGAGCAGCGAGCGGACCGCCACGTTGATGGAGATCGGCTTCGTCATGTCCCACGGCCCGTCCGCGTCCGCCTGGGCGTACGACTGGATGGCGGCGGCGAGCAGCACGGAGTCCCGCTCGATGACGAACCGGTCGCCCCACACGTGGGCCGCCTGGAGGACGTCCACCGGCGCCCGCAGGTCCCCGTGCGTCCGCCGGGCGAGGGCCTCGTAGCTGTGCACGCCGACGCCCTTGGCGCGGCGGTCCAGGGAGATGACGGGCTGGAACACCATCGTGAGCGAGCCGACCAGCCGCCGGTACAGGCCGAAGCAGTGCTCGTACAGCTCCAGCGGCAGCCGGCCGGCGGCCGCCCGCAGCGCGGTGAGGACCTGCACCTCCGCCTGCAGGGGGTCCTCGGCGACGGTCAGGTTCCACACCGCCCGCAGCAGGATGGCCAGCGGCTCGCCCATCTCCAGCATGGACAGCGCCGGGTCGACCAGCACCAGCGTCAGCGCGCGGGCGTCGTCGTAGGCCACCGGCACGCAGAGCATCCGGCGCCCCGCCTCGTGGGTGCACACGTACCCCAGCGAGGTGCGCCGCACCGGGAAGACGTGCGCGGCGGTCTGCTCCAGCAGCGGCCCCAACTCGTCGCGGCCGAACCGCGCGGTCGCGTCGACGACGACCGCCCCGGACCCGGTGAACTCGACGACGGCGACCGAGTCCGCCTCCACCGCGAGGCGGATGCGGTCGACCTTGCTGGTCGCGGGCGCGCCGCCCTGGCGCGGCACCCGCGCCTCCCGGAACAGGCGCTCCAGCAGGTGGCCGATCGAGCTGGCGCACCTGTCCAGCGGGTTCTCGCACGGCGCCACCCGGGCCGGCGTCGGCACCCGGCGGGTCAGCGGCTCCTGGCGGCTGTGGCGCGGCGCGGACGGCTGGGTGAGCACGGTCGTGGGTCCCCAGATCTGCGTCAGCTGGCCCGGCATGGGCGAGATGTTCTGCTCGACGGCGAACTGCGCCATCTGGCCGAACGACACCCGGCCGTCGGGGCCGGCTGCCTCCCCCACCAGCGCCCGCAGCAGGTGGTGGGTGAGAACCCCGTGCCGGACGTCGTCGGACTCCCGGGAGGCGGCGTCGCGCGGGCAGGACAGCAGGGCGCTGTGGCGGTCGATCTGCGGGCCGTACGTGCCCATGGCGTCCACCTCCCGCAGGGCCGCGTCGACGTACGCCCCGGCGTGGCAGCAGTCCAGGACGAGGAACGAGGTGCCGGCGAACACCTCGAAGACGTCCCGCCGGAGGAAGGCCATCCGAAGCCCGCGCTCCGGGTCGTCCGCCAGCGCGTCCAGGTCGAGGTCCGCGGTGGCCAGGTAGGCGTCGGACTGCCGGCTCCAGCCCGGCATGACGGCGTGCCCGGCGAAGTAGACGAACAGCACGTCGGACGGGCCGGAGTTGAGGGCCACGTGGCGCAGGCGGGCCTTGATCTCCGCGGCGCCCGCCTGCCGCCCCAGGTGGAGCTGGATGTCGGCCGGCTGGAAGGTGCCCGTGTCCGGGTCGACGAGGAGCTCGTACACGGCGCGCGCGTCCCGCTCGGCGTACCGCAGATGCGGCGTCTGGACGCTCGCACCGCACTGGTTGACCCCGATCAGCATCGCCCAGCGCTCACCGTGCACGGCGACTCCCTCGACCGACGGTTCGGGATCAAACCGGCCGCCAATTACGCGGCGGATTGCCATCAATACCGACCGTTAGAGTAGCGGACGCATTCCAACCCGGCGACTCGCCAATGGGGGACGACCGGACCGCGTTCGACGCCAATGCGCCAACGGTCGCCGGGCATTTCGGCCGGCCTATTTGTCCGTTGCGCCGGGCGGTCAGGCCCGGGCCCACCGCCGCGTCCGGATTTCCCGCAGCGCCCGCCGGCGGGCGTCGCCCCGCAGCGTGTCGACGTAGAGGCGGCCGTCGAGGTGATCGGTCTCGTGCTGCAGCGCGCGGGCGAGGAACCCCTCCCCGGCCACCGTCAGCGGCTCGCCGTGCTGGTCGAACCCGCGCACGGTCGCGTGCCGGGCGCGCGGCGTGGGGAAGTACAGGCCCGGCAGGGACAGGCAGCCCTCGTCGTCCTCCTGCGTCGCCACGGAGACCTCGAGTTCCGGGTTGACGACGTACCCGCGGGCGCCGTCCGCCTCGTAGCAGAAGACGCGCAGGCTCACGCCGATCTGCGGCGCGGCGACGCCCGCCCGGCCGGGCTCGCCGAGCAGGGTGTCCATCAGGTCGGTGACCAGCGCACGCAGGCCGGCGTCGAAGGTGGTCACCGGCTCGGCGGGGGTGCGCAGCACCGGGTCGCCGAGCAGCCGGATAGGCCGGATCGTCATGCCGACACTGTAACGGCCGGAGGCGGGCACCGGTGCTGTCACTCGACCGGGTCCTGCGGGTCCGGCGGCAGCGCGAGCGCGGCGCGGATCGGGGCCGCCTTCGCGGCCGCCTCGGCCACCTCGGCCTCGGGGTCGCTGCCCCAGGTGATGCCGCCGCCCGCCCACAGGTGCACGTGCGTGGCGTCGGCGGCGACCGTGCGGATGCTCAGCCCCAGCCGGACGCCGTCGTGACCGATCCAGCCCAGCGCGCCCATGCCGGCGCCGCGGCCAACGGGCTCGCGGGCGGCGATCTCGGCCAGCGCGGCGCGCTTCGGCGCGCCGGTCACCGAACCGCCGGGGGCCACCGCCCGCAGCAGGGCGGCCAGCGGCGTGCGGGGGGCCAGCTCGGCCGAGACCACGGACTCGGCCTGCCACAGGCCGCACCAGCGGCCCACCGCGTACAGGCGGTCGACGCGCACCGAGCCCGTCCGGGCGACCATGGCGAGGTCGTTGCGTTCCAGGTCCACGATCATGATGTGTTCGGCGCGCTCCTTGGCCGACGCCAGCAGGTCCCGGCGGCCGGCGGCGGTGGCCGGGCGGGTGCCCTTGATGGGCCGGGTCAGCACCCGGCCGCCGGCGACCTCCACCAGCGCCTCGGGGGACGCGGACGCGATCGCCCAGCCCACCCCGGCGAGGACGCCGCCGTACCGGGCGCCCGGCAGCCCGGCGACCCGCCGCAGCGCCGGCAGCGGGTCCCCGCTGTAGGGCGCCGCCTGGTGCCCGACGAGGTTCACCGGGTAGACGTCGCCGCGGCCGATCGCCGCCCGCACCTCCGCCACCGCCGCCGCGTGCCGGGCCGACGTCCAGCTGGCCACCCACGGTCCCAGCCGCCAGCCCGCGGGCGGAC
>DASQDS010000340.1:0-9591 GCA_035634075.1 Pilimelia sp.
GCGCCGAGCGGGGCCTGGTCGCCCCGCACCCGGCCACGCCGGCGCACCCGGTGGCCCGGCGCGCGGGCGGGCCCGTGCCGGCCGCGCCCCCGACGGAGGGAGACCCCGGTCAGGGTTCGAACTTGTAGCCCAACCCGCGCACCGTGACGATGTAGCGCGGCGCGGAGGGCTCGGGTTCCACCTTGGAGCGCAGCCGCTTCACGTGCACGTCCAGCGTCTTGGTGTCGCCGACGTAGTCGGCCCCCCAGACGCGGTCGATGAGCTGGCCGCGGGTGAGCACCCGGCCGGCGTTGCGCAGCAGCAGCTCCAGCAGCTCGAATTCTTTGAGCGGTAGCTGCACCGCTGAGCCCTCGACGGTCACGACGTGCCGCTCGACGTCCATCCGGACCGGCCCGGCGGCCAGCGTGGGCACGGTCGGCTCCGCGGCGTCGGCGCCCTGCCGGCGCAGCACCGCCCGGACCCGGGCGACCAGCTCGCGCGGCGAGTACGGCTTGGTCACGTAGTCGTCCGCGCCGATCTCCAGGCCGACGACCTTGTCGATCTCGCTGTCCCTGGCCGTCACCATGATGATCGGCACGTGCGACCGCTGGCGCAGCTGCCGGCACACCTCGGTACCGGACATCTCCGGCAGCATCAGGTCCAGCAGGACGATGTCAGCGCCCGTGCGGTCGAACTCGGTGAGCGCCGACGTCCCGGTCGCCGCGACCGAGACCTCGAACCCTTCCTTGCGCAACATGTACGACAGGGCGTCGGAGAACGACTCCTCGTCCTCGACCACCAGCACCCGGGCCAACTGCGTTCCTCTCGTTTCAGGTCTGCCGGAGCCCGGCCGAACCGGACTCGATCTCAATGGACGCCGGTAGCGGCAGCGCCGCCTCCAGGGGACGCGAGGGCAGCCGCAGGGTGAACGTCGCGCCTTCGCCCAGCGTGCTGGACACGTCCACCCGCCCGCCGTGGTTCGTGGCGATGTGTTTGACGATGGCCAGCCCGAGGCCCGTGCCGCCGGTGGCCCGCGAGCGGGCCTGGTCCGCCCGGTAGAACCGCTCGAAGATCCGGTCCTGGTCCTGCGGGGAGATGCCGATGCCCTGGTCGGTGACCACGATCTCGACGTGCCCGTCCACCGCGCGCACGTCGATGCCCACGGTCGTGTCCTCCGGCGAGTAGGCGATGGCGTTCTCCACCAGGTTCACCACGGCGGTGGCGAGCTGGCTGTCGCTGCCGTACGCGGTGAGCCCCTTCTCGCCGCCGACCGTGACCTCGATCCGCTTCACCGACGCCGGCGTCCGGGTGCGGTCGACGACCTCGGCGAGCAACCAGTCCACCGGCACCGGCACCAGCGCGGGCAGCGGCTCGGCGCCCTGCAGGCGGGACAGCTCCAGCAGCTCGCTGACCAACCGGCCGAGCCGGGTCGACTCGATCTGGATCCGCTCGGCGAAGCGCCGCGCCGCGGCCACGTCCGCCGCCGGGTCGTCGACGATCGCCGCCGGGTTGGTGGCGTCCAGCAGTGCCTCCGCAAGCAGTTGGAGGGCGCCGATGGGGGTCTTCAGCTCGTGCCCGACGTTGGCGACGAAGTCGCGCCGCACCCGGGCCACCCGGTGTGCCTCCGTCACGTCCGCGGCCTCGACGGAGACGAACCCGCCCGCCAGGCCGACCGCCCGCAGGTGCAGGCCGAGCGAGTCCTGCGCGCCCTCGCCGCGCGGCAGGTCCAGCTCGACCTCCCGGCGTACGCCGGTGCGGCGGACCTGCCCCGCCAGGGTGCGGATGATGGGATGAGCCGCGATCGCGCCCGGCCGCCCGCCGGCGCGCAGGAGGCCCATGGCCCGCGCGGCCCGGTTGATCAGGACGGGCTCGTCGGTGGCGTCCAGCACCACCACCCCCACCCGGAGGGAGTCGAGACTCCGGCGGCCGAGCCCGGACCGGGGGTTCTGTTCCTTGCCGATGGCCCGCCTCCCGCCGTCCCCAGCCGCGACCCGATCCTGTTGCCCGGGCCCGCGCCCACCGCCGTCGCCGCCGCGGCCGGCCAGCCGGGCCCGCAACGGGTGGACGGCCACGCCGAGGGCCAGGCCGACCGCGAGGGCGGCGGCCAGGCCGGCAGCGACCACCCAGTCCACCAGGCGATGGTAGGTCGATTCTTCACCGGGCCCACAAACCGGAACAGACAAATCGGGCACCGGTCGCGCAAAGTTCACCGCCCCGCCCGGATTCGTTCACCGCAGGCCGCCACCCCGCGCCCGCCTGGGCGGCCAGGCTGCGGGAGTGACCAGCGACTGCGAAGATGACGGGATGCGCGCGGGCTTCCAGGGCGACCTCCTCGAGATCGGCCGGCTGCTGGTCTCCATGGCCGAGGCGGCGCGCAGTGCCATGACCCGCGCCACGGCGGCCCTGCTCGACACGGACCGCGGGCTGGCCGCCGAGGTGGTCGCCCGGGATGCCGAGCTGGACGCGCTCTACGGGCAGGTCGAGGAGCTGGTGCACGCGGTGCTGGCCCGGCAGGCGCCGGTGGCCGGCGACCTGCGCCTGGTGGTCAGCGCGCTGCACATCGCCGCGGACATCGAGCGCATGGGTGACCTGGCCGTGCACGTGGCACGCGCCTGCCTGCGCCGGTACCCGGCGCCGGTGGTGCCGCCGGAGTTGGTCCGCGTGTTCCAGGAGATGGGCGTTGCCGCCGATCGCATCTCCGCCGAGATGGGCCTGGTGCTCACGGCGCCGGACGCCGGCCGCGCCGCCGAGCTGGAGCAGGCCGACGACGCGATGGACGGCCTGCACCGGCAGCTCTTCGAGTTGCTGCTCGGGCCCGACTGGTCGCGCGGCATCGAACCGGCCGTCGATGCCGCGCTGCTCGGCCGCTTCTACGAGCGATACGCCGACCACGCGGTGAACGCGGGCCAGCGCATCGTCTTCCTCATCACCGGGGAGAAGCGCCCGGCCTGACGGCTCCCGCCGTCACCGCCCCTGGTTGGCGACCGCCGCGGCGGCCTCCCTGGCCGCCGCCGGGTCCAGGTACTGCCCGCCGGCCGTGACCGGCCGCAGCGTGACGGGCTCGAGGTCGTAGCGCAGCGGGATACCGGTGGGGATGTTGAGCTTGGCGATCGCCTCGTCGGAAACGCCGTCCAGGTGCTTGACCAGGGCGCGCAGGGAGTTGCCGTGCGCCGCGACCAGCACCGTCCGGCCCGCCGCCAGGTCCGGCACGATCTCGTCGTACCAGTACGGCAGCGCGCGCCCCACCACGTCGGAGAGGCACTCGGTGCGGGGCATCAGCTCCGGCGGCAGCAGCCCGTAGCGCCGGTCGCCCGCCTGGGACCACTCGTCGCCGTCCTCGATCGGCGGCGGCGGGGTGTCGTAGGACCGGCGCCAGAGCATGAACTGCTCCTCGCCGTACTCCTCCAGCGTCTGCTTCTTGTTCTTGCCCTGCAACGCGCCGTAGTGGCGTTCGTTGAGCCGCCACGAGCGGCGCACCGGGACCCAGTGCCGGTCGGCGGCGTGCAGCGACAGCTCCGCCGTGCGGATGGCCCGCCGCAGCAGGCTGGTGTGCACGACGTCGGGCAGCAGGCCGTGCTCGCGCAGCAGCTCACCGCCGCGGCGGGCCTCTGTCTCGCCCTTCGCCGTCAGGTCCACATCCACCCAGCCGGTGAACAGGTTCTTGGCGTTCCACTCGCTCTCACCGTGGCGCAGCAGCACCAACGTCCCCAGACTCATGGCCTCCATCCTGCCGCACCGGAATTGCGGGTGCCCCGGGACCCGGCGGCCGGCTAGGTTGTAAGCCGCCTACGGTTCGCTGGGCGTTACAACGGTGTCGGGGGGTGCCGCGTGCGGGGGATTCGGCGCTGGGCGCGCGAAACGACGGGCGGCCTGCCGGCGACCTTCTGGTTCCTGTGGACCGGCACACTGATCAACCGGGCCGGCGCCTTCGTCATCGTCTTCCTCGCCATCTACCTGACCAGCGAGCGGGGCTTCGCCGTCTCGTACGCCGGCCTGGTGCTCGGCCTCTACGGCGCCGGCGGCGCTGTCGGGACGATGCTCGGCGGCGCGCTGGCCGACCGGTGGGGGCGCCGTCCCACGCTGCTGACCGCCCACACCGGCGCCGTCATCATGATGGTCGGCCTGGGCCTGGCCGACGGCCGGCTGGCCATCGCCGCCGGCGCGCTGCTGCTCGGGGTCTTCGCCGAGGGCGCGCGCCCGGCGTTCGCGGCCATGATGGTCGACGTCGTGCCGGAACGCGACCGGCTGCGCGCGTTCAGCCTCAACTACTGGGCCATCAACCTGGGCTTCGCCGTCTCCGCGGTGCTGGCCGGGCTGGTCGCCGAGGCCGGCTACCTGGTGCTGTTCCTCGGTGACGCCGCCACCACCGCAGTGACCGCGCTGATCGTCTTCGTCGCGGTGCGCGAGACCCGGCCGCCGTCCGCCCCTGCCGCTGCCCGGCCGGGCACCCCGGCCGGCCTGCGCGCCGTCCTCGCCGACCGGGTGTTCCTGGGTTACGTCCTGCTCAACCTCGCGGTCGCCCTGATCTTCATCCAGCACCTGTCCACGCTGCCGATCGCGATGGCCGCCGACGGCATCCCGCCGGCCACCTACGGCATGATCATCGCGCTGAACGGCGTGCTGATCGTGAGCGGGCAGCTCCTGATCCCCCGCCTCATCCGCGGCCGCGACAGGTCGCGCACCCTCGCCGTGGCGACCGCGGTCGTCGGCCTGGGCTTCGGCCTCACGGCCGTCGCGGAGACTCCGATCGTGTACGCGGTCACGGTGCTGATCTGGACCTTCGGCGAGATGCTGCACTCGCCGTCCAACGCCACGCTCATGGCGGAGCTGTCCCCGACCGAGCTGCGCGGGCGCTACCAGGGCGTGCTGGCGCTGTCCTGGCAGGTGGCCTCGTTCACCGCGCCGGTGCTCGGCGGGTACGTCCAGCAGCACGCGGGCAACGCCACGCTGTGGCTGGGTTCCGCGGCGCTCGCGGCGGTGGCGGCGGTCGGCCAGCTCCTCTCGGGACCCGCCCGGGAGCGGCGCGCCGCGGCGCTACGGGCCACCCAGGCGCCGCCCACTCAGCCGGTGCGCAGCCCGCGCAGCAACCCGGGGTCGCCGGCGACGTCCAGCACGTCGAAGGTCACCCGGCCGTAGAGCGCCAGCAGCAGGTCGCTGGCCGTCCCCCGCGCCTCCGCCCGGGTGTGGTGGTCGTCGCTGTCGAAGAGCGTGCCGGTGTCGAGCAGGGCGAGGCCCTCCCCGCGCAGCCGGACGTACCACTCCTGGGCGAGGTCCGTAGCGGCGAGGTGGACCACGCCCTGGCGGTCCGTGGGCCCCCGCCGGCGGCCGCCGGGCAGACAGGTGTCCAGCACCTCGCTGACGCCGTCCGCCGCGCTCTTGGCCTCCAGCGGCTCCGCCTCCCCCACCGCGAGCTGGGCGTCCCAGCGGTGGACGGCGGTCTCGTGGGCCATCCGCCGGTGCCAGAACGCCGCCTTCTTGGCCTGCGGGGCCCAGTTCCACGCCGGCAGGTCCGGATCCAGCGAATCCAGCAGCGTGAGCAGCCGGGCGTGTTCCGCCGCCCACCAGTCGGCCGCGGCCGGCCAGTCGGGGGCCGAAGGAGACAACTCGGCGCGCCGGGTCGCCGGCGCGCCGGTCACCCCGCGGGTGACGTGCGTGCCCACCCACAGGTAGATCGAACCGAGATGACGCACCAGGTCGGGCACCGTCCACCCGGGACAGGACGGCACCGCGGTGTCCACCGCGGCCGCCGAGACGGCGGCATGGAACGCCGGGCCGTCCGCCCGCAGGGCCGCGAGCCAGAAGTCCTTCGTACCGTGCATCCTGTTCATGGCGATCCTTCCGGGGCAGCGGACCCGTCGTTGGGGTGCCCGGCCAGCTTCAGCCTAGGGTGAGTGGCGTGCCCGACGTTAGCGCCGACACGACCCCCGCCGCCGCCCCCGCGGGTACGAATTCGCTCGCGGCGTACACGACGCTGCGCCTCGGTGGGCCCGCCGGCCGGCTGGTGACGGCCGACACGGAGGACGATCTGGTACAAACCGTGCGGCACGCGCCCGGCCCTGTGCTCCTGCTCGCCGGCGGCAGCAACGTCGTGGTCGGCGACCGTGGCGTGCCGGGCACCGTCGTGCTCGTCCGCACCCGGGGCCTGCGGTTCACCGACCACCCCGGCGGCGACGCCACCCTGCGGGTCGCCGCCGGCGAGCCCTGGGACGAGGTGGTGGCGGCCACCGTCGCGCGGGGCTACGCCGGCCTGGAGTGCCTCTCCGGCATCCCGGGCTCCACCGGCGCCACCCCGATCCAGAACGTCGGGGCGTACGGGCAGGAGGTGGCCGAGACCATCACCGCCGTGCGGGCGTACGACCGGGTCGCCGAGGAGACGGTCACGCTGGCCCCGGCGCAGTGCGCGTTCGCGTACCGCACCAGCGTCTTCAAGCACAGCGACCGCTGGATCGTGCTGTCCGTGGACTTCCGCCTGACCCGCTCGGCGCTGTCCGCGCCGGTGCGCTACGCCGAGCTGGCCCGCGCGTTGGCCGTCGGCGTGGGCGACCGGGTACCGCTGGCCCGGGCCCGGGCGGCCGTGCTGGCGCTGCGGGCGGGCAAGGCGATGGTGCTCGACGACGCCGACCCGGACACGTACTCGGCGGGTTCGTTCTTCACCAACCCGATCCTGGACGTGGCCGCGTACGCGGCGCTGCGGGACCGGGCCACGGCACTCGGGCTCGCCGAGCCGCCGTCGTGGCCCGGCACGGACGGGCTGGTCAAGGTCAGTGCGGCCTGGCTGATCGAGCGCGCGGGTTTCCACCGCGGCTACACCCGCGGCGGCGGCGTGGCCATCTCCACCCGGCACACCCTCGCGCTGACCAACCGGGGCAACGGCACCACAGCCGCGCTGCTGGAGCTGGCCCGGGACATCCGCGCGGGGGTACACGCCCAATTCGGCGTCACCCTGCACCCGGAGCCCGTCCTGCTCGGCTGCACCCTGTAAGCCCACGCCCCTCCAGCGGTCAGCCAGTTCTTGGTCCCCTGACCACCGTTTCCGGGGGCCACGGGACCAAGATCTCGGGGCGGCGGGGCGGGGCGGCGGGGCAGGGTCAGGGGGATATGGCGGGCCAGGCGACCGTGAATTCGCCCAGCCGCCAGCGTGCCGGGCGGTCCAGGACCGGCCAGCCGGCCGCGCGTACGGCGGCCACCGCGCGCAGCCAGCGTTGGCGCGGCCCGAACGCGGCGTACGGGGCCGCGGCGCGCCACCCGCCGTCCAGCGCAGTGAGCAGCCCGTGCACGCCCGTACCCGGCACGTTGTGGTGGATCAGCGCCTTCGGCAGCCGCTGCGCCAGCACCGACGGGTGGTCCAGCGACGCGAGCCGGGCCGACAGGGTCAGCGAGCGCGGCCCGGCGGCGTCCACCGCCACCCAGCAGCCCACCCGGCCCAGCTCGTCGCAGGTGCCCTCGACCAGCATCCCGCCCGGCGCGAGGGCCGCGGTCACCGTCTCCCAGGCCGGCCGCACCGCCGACTCGTCGTACTGGCGGAGCACGTTCATCGCCCGCACCACCACCGGACGCAGCCCGGCCAGCTCGAACCCGCCCCGCCGGAACTCCAGCCACGGCGGGTCGGCAGCCCAGGCCGCCTCGGCCACCCGGCCGGGATCGATCTCCAGCCCGACCACCCGGACGTCGGCGCGCACCGCGCGGGACAGCCGCGCCCGCAGCTCCACGGCGGTCACGGGCGTCGCGCCGTACCCGAGGTCCACGACGACCGGCTCGGCCGCGGCGCGGATCGCGTCCGCGCACCGGGCGGCGATCCAATTGTCCACGCGGCGCAGCCGGTTCGCGTTGGTGGTGCCCCGCGTCACCACGCCGACCGGGCGCACCACGCCGACCGGGCGCGCCCCGGCGACCGGGCGCGCCCCGGCGACCGGGCGGCGCGCCGGTCTCATGCCGGGGTCCGGTGCACCTTGTGCTGGGCGGCCTGGGCGAGCGGGCGGACGACCAGCCGGTCGACGTTGACGTGCTGCGGGCGGGTGGCGCACCAGGCGACGCAGTCGGCGATGTCCTCGGCGACCAGCGGCTCCGCCACGCCGGCGTAGACGTCGGCGGCCCGCTGCGCGTCGCCGCCGAAGCGGGTCAGCGAGAATTCCTCCGTGCGCACCATGCCGGGGTCGATCTCGACGACCCGGACCGGGCGCCCGCACAGCTCCAGCCGCAGCGTGCCGGCCAGCGCCGTCTGCGCGTGCTTGGCGGCGGCGTAACCGCCCCCACCCTCGTACACGATCAGGCCGGCGGTCGAGCTGAGCACCACGACGGTGCCGGCGCCCGACGCTTCCAGCGCCGGCAGCAGCGCCTGCGTGACGCGCAGCGTGCCGAGCACGTTCACCTCGTACATCCATCGCCAGTCGGCCACCGGCGAGCGCTCCACCGGGTCGAGCCCGCGCGCGCCGCCGGCGTTGTTCACCAGCAGGGTGACGGGCCCGCCGAGGTCGGCCACCGCGCGCGCCAGGCCGGCCACCGACTCGTCGGAGGTGACGTCGCAGGGTACGGCGGTGGCCGTGCCGATCTCTTCGACCAGCGCGTCGAGCCGGTCCGCCCGCCGGGCGGCGGCGACGACGTGGAATCCCTCGGCCGCCAGCCGCCGCGCGGTGGCCGCGCCGATCCCGCTGGACGCCCCGGTGACGATCGCGATGGGTGCCATGCCGGCATTCTGCCCGACGGCCCGCGGGCCGGCCGGCGCTCGATGAGGTCGGTCACGTCGACACGCCGGGCACGCTTAGCCGGGCGGGTGCGCGGGAAGATGTGGCGGGGCGCGGCGGTTGCTCCGGCTGGGCGGCCGCCGGGCTGCCCGCCGGCCGTCGCCGGCGTCACCCTCCCGCACGGGCCGGCCCCTCCGGCGGCGCGGGCACTCCCCCGCGGGCCTTCGCGGGGCGGAAAGGAGCGTCTGTGACGGACTTCGGAGGCGGGCCGAGCCGGCCTGCCCGGCAAGCCCCCCGGCGCATCGCCACCCTCTCCGTCCACACCTCCCCGCTGCACCAGCCGGGGACCGGCGACGCCGGCGGCATGAACGTGTACGTCGTCGAGGTGGCCCGGCGGTTGGCGGCGGCGGGCGTGGCCGTGGAGATCTTCACCCGCGCGACGTCCAGCGACCTGCCGCCGACCGTGGAGGTGGCCCCCGGGGTGCACGTGCGGCACGTCACGGCCGGACCGTTCGAAGGGCTGGCGAAGGAGGAGTTGCCGGCGCAGTTGTGCGCGTTCACGACCGGGGTGTTGCGCGCCGAGGCGGCCCGCGCGCCCGGCTTCTACGACCTGATCCACTCCCATTACTGGCTGTCCGGCCAGGTCGGCTGGCTCGCCAAGGACCGCTGGGGCGTGCCGCTGGTGCACACCGCGCACACCCTCGCCAAGGTGAAGAATTCCCAGCTCGCCACCGGCGACCGCCCGGAGCCCCGGGCCCGGGTCATCGGCGAGGAGCAGGTGGTGGCCGAGGCGACCCGGCTGGTGGCCAACACCCGGGCCGAGGCGCAGGATCTGATCGAACGGTACGACGCCGACCCGGCCCGGGTCAGCGTGGTGGAGCCGGGCGTGGACCTTGACCGGTTCACGCCGCCGCCGGCCACCGGGGCCACC
>DASQDS010000341.1:0-2600 GCA_035634075.1 Pilimelia sp.
ATCGTCGGCGGTGCCGCGGCCGGCGGCGGGCGCGGCCGCGGCCAGGACGGCCAGCGCGCCCCGGTGGTCGGCCCGCAGGTAGTGGGCCATCGCGGCCCGCCAGGCAAGCGCCGGCTCGTACGGCGGTCCGGCCGCCAGCAGCGCCGCGAACTCCGCCGCCGCCCGCGAGACCTGCCCCGCCATTCGCAGCGCGTCCGCCCGCAGCAGGCGGAGCCGGGCCGTGCGCGTTACCGCCGGGATGGCGTCGCACAGGTCGGCCAGCTCCGTCGCGCCGCCGGCCGCCAGGATCTCGTCGCCCCGGGCCTCGATCAGGTCGGCGCAGGCGGCCAGGTCGCCGGCGCGGTGCAGGGCCCGGGCGGCGGCCAGGGGATAACCGTGGGCCGCGTACCACCGGGCGGCCCACTGCCGGCGGACCCGCGCGGCGCCCGCCGACCGTGACCCCGCCGACCGTGACCCCGCCGACCGTGACCCGGCTTGCCCCGTCGGCCGGTCGGGGTGCAGCAGCACGCCCGCGACGACGGGCACCAGCCGGTAACTGCCCGCCCGCGTCGGGCCGGGCCCGGCGTACGCCGTCAGCAGCCCGACGCGGGCCAGCCAGCGCAGCGTGAGGTCGACCGGCTGGCCGGCGGGCGCGGCTGTCCACGGCGGCTCGGGGGAGCCCGGAGCGGGCTGGTACAGGTCTGCGCAGATAGGGTCGAATTCGGCGAACTCGGTCAGCAACCGCGTCGCCGCCGGCGGCAAGGCGCCCAGCACGTGTTCGCGCACCCACGCGGCGGCCGGCGCACCGGGCCCGGTCAGCGCGGGCAAGGGCTCCGCGCCGTCCGCCGCCAGGGCCTCGCCGGCGAAGTGGACCAGCGCGGGCCAGCCGGCCGTCACCTGGTGCGACCGGTAAGCGAGGTCGGCGTCGACGATGCCGTGTTCGTCCCGCAGGACCCGGGCAACGGCGTCGGGCGGCAGGGCGAGCGCCGTGGGCCCCCGCTCGGTCACCGGTGCCGGCAGGGCCGCCAGCACGGCGGCCGGCGGCGGCCGGCGGGCGGCGACGGACACCGCGATCCGGTCGGGTACGGCCGCCAGCAGCCGCGCCACGGCGACCTGCTGGGGCGGCGGCAGGGCGCACAGCCCGTCAACCGCCAGGTGGGTCACGGCCGGATCCAGCGCGGGCAGGGCGGCCCAGCCGGCGAGCGCGGCGGCGTGGTGGTACGCCGTCGCGCCGGGCCCGGCGGCGGCCTCCAGGGCCGTGGTCTTGCCGTACCCGGCGGCCGCGACGATCAGCAGGCAACCGGCTCTGCGGGGGGCGGTGCGGGATGGTGGTCGTTGCGGGGCGGGAGCCATCCGGGCCACCTCCTGTCAGCCGCACGCTATCCGCCGCGCCCGCCGGCCGGTATCCGCAACCCGACACGGCGCAACCCCGCGGCACTGCCGCGTGGCGCGGTCAGGGGCCGGGAGGTGCTTGGCTGTGGCGGCGCCCGTGGGCGGGGCCGTAGCGGCGCGCCCGCAACATGATCCTACCGGCCGCGGGTCTGCCGGAAGGCGCCCTTCTGCGGGCGCATGTTCTTCGGGATCGAGCCCTTGGGCATCTGCGGCCGGGCGGACAGGGCCTTGAGGCGCTTGTCCAGCGAGTTGACGTCCTTGCCCGTGAGGTTGCGGGGCAGCTTCAGCAGCGTGGTGCGCAGCTTGCGGATGGGCAGCTCCTGCTCGCCCTGGCCGATCATGTAGTCGTAGAGGGGCGCGGTGCCGATCACCTTCGACAGGCGCCGCTTCTCCTGACCGATCAGGCCGCGGACGCGCTGCGGGTTGCCCTCCCCGAGGAGGATCACGCCGGGCCGGCCGATGACCAGGTGCACCATGTCGAACTGGGTGGTGGAGCTGACGGCCGGGGTGACCCGCCAGTCGCCGCGCATCATCTCCAGGATCGAGGCCGCGGCGCCCGGCTGCCCCTCCGCGGCCGTCATCATGGCCGTGTTGGAGCGCAGGTTGAGCACGACCAGCACCAGCAGCAGCGTGAGCAGGATGCCGGGCGCGAGCGCGATCCAGCCCCACTGGAGGAACGCCACCACGGTGAGCGCCAACGGGATCAGGACCGCGGCGGCGACAAGCGGGAGGAACCACTTGTCACGCTTCGCGGTGAACGAGAACACCGACCCGATCTGCTTCAGCCGCGCGCCGAACGAGACCTTCTCCTGGGGCTTTGCCATGCCCCCGAGTCTAATGGTGGGCGCACCGGGCACCGCACCGCCGGCCGGCCCCGATGCGGCGGCCTAAGGACCTTACCGGCGGACGGCCCACCTGAGGTGGGCCGTAAGGCCCCCCGGCCCCCCGAAGATCAGGCGGTCTGCCCATGCGGCGGGGCCGCCTTCCAGCGAATCGTCGATATCAGCACCGGAAGCGACCGGCGCACCGGGCACCAGGGCCACCGGCCCATCGACGAAGGAGACCGCGATGATCCCCATCGACACGTACCTGATGCTGGAGCTCACCCGCCAGCGCGGCGCGGAGCTGCAGGCCGACGCGGACAGCGACCGGGCCGCCCGGCGACTGGGCCGCAACCGCCGCGGCGAACACCGCGGTGGGCTCCGGGGCGGCCCGTGGCGGCGGATGTG
>DASQDS010000342.1:0-4954 GCA_035634075.1 Pilimelia sp.
GGCTGGCGGTGCGCGAGGCGGCGCGGCGGGTCGACGCGGCGCCGGAGGACCGGGAGACCAAGCGGTGGGTGTGGCGGGCGAAGCTGCTCGCCGGTACGACGGCGGCCGACGTGGCGGCGTCGATGCTGGAGGCGGCCGGCACCTCGGCCACGCGCCGGGGGCATCCGCTGGAGCGGCTCTACCGGGACGCCCGGTGCGGGTCCCTGCAGCCCGCGACCTCCGACGTCTGCGCCGACTGGCTGGGTGTGTCGGCGCTCGGCGGGGACGCGGACAACGACGGAACGGCCCCCCGGTGGTGACGCCGGCCCGGCCCGTCATCGCGGGGATCGGCGTGGCGCTGCCGCCGCAGGCGCGGCAGGACGAGCTGTGGGAGGGGTTCTTCGCCCGGCACTACGGCGGTACGTCGCAGGCGCTGGCCAAACGGATCTTCGCGAACTCCGGCGTGCGTACCCGGCAGGCCGCGGTCAACCCGCTGCTGGAGGACGTGTCGGGTTGGTCCACGGAACGCCGGATGCGCCGCTACCTCACCGAGGCGCTGCCGCTGGGCAAGGAGGCGGTGGACCGGGCGCTGAGCGCGGCCGGGCTGGCCGCCACCGACATCAAGCTCTTCGCGGTCTGTTCCTGCACCGGGTACGTGACCCCGGGGCTGGACATTCTGCTCGCGCGGGACCTCGGCATGGCGGCCGACACGCAGCGGCTGTTCGTCGGCCACATGGGCTGTTACGCGGCGCTGCCCGGGCTTGGTTCGGTGAGCGACTTCGTGGCCGCCCGCGGGCACCCGGCGCTGCTGCTCTGCGCCGAGCTGACCAGTCTGCACGCCCAGCCGTCCACGGTGGACGCGCAGCAGATGGTGGCGCACGCGCTGTTCTCGGACGCCGCGGCCGCCGCGGTGGTCGTTCCGGGCGACCGGCCGGGGTACGCGGTGCGTGACGTGGTCGCGGTGACCGACACCTCCACCGCCGACCACATGACCTGGGACGTGACGGACCTGGGTTTCCGGATGGGCCTGTCCGCGCGGGTGCCGCAGGTGCTCGCCGCCCACGTCGCCGGACTGGTGGCGGACCTGCTCGCCCGGGCGGGGCTGGGCCTGGCCGACGTGGACGGGTGGGCCGTGCATCCCGGCGGTCCCCGCATCCTCACCGTGGTGCAGCAGCAGCTCGGCCTGTCGGCGGCGGCGATGGCGCCGTCCCGGGAGGTGCTCGCCCGGTACGGCAACTGCTCGTCGCCGACGGTCCTGCTGATCCTGGACGAGCTGCGGCGCCTGCCGGACCCGCCCGGGCGGGTGGTCATGCTGGCGTTCGGGCCCGGCCTGACGCTCTACGCCGCCCTGCTCACCGCCTCGTGAGACCGCCCGCCGCGGGTCAACGGGCGGGCAGCAGGCGGAGGTCCTCCCGGTAGTCCGCGATCGACACGGTGGCGGTCAGGGCGCGGGCGACGGTGGCGTCGCGGGCGACCAGCAGGGCGCCGGCCCGGCCGAGCCCCGGCCGGCCGCCAAGGAGGGCGGTCAGCTCGCCGGTGGGGTCGGCGAGGCCCCGCACGTGCACGCGGCCGGACGCGGGAACGGGCGGCACCTGTTTGTCGACCACCAGGACCGAGACGCCGGGTGGCGTCGCGGCCACCGTGGCGGCGATCAGGTCCGTGCAGGCGCAACCGTCCGTGAGCAGGATGGCCGAGGGCAGCAGGGCGCGCAGCGAGACGGCCTGGCCCTGCGCGTCCAGCAGGTCGAGGGCCGGCACGGTGCGGGGCGGCGATCTCGTCCCGGCCGGGTCCGTTCCGGCCGGTTCCGTGCGGGCCGCCCCCGATCCGCGCGGGGCGCCGGCGTAACCGAACGTCAGGAAGCTGGTGAGGGTGGCGAGGACGGCCACGCACAGGAGGACGAGCGGCAACCGGGCGAACCGCTGCCCCGCCCGGTTGGGGCCGGCGAGCCAGCGCAGGCGCCGCTGCCAGCGCCGCCGGCGCAGCTGGTCGCGGAGCTCGATCCGCACCTGGGCGGACTCCGCCGCGAGCGCCGCCGGGTCGTCGGGGATGACGACCGGCCCCCACTCGGCCGGGATCTCCGGCAGGTCGCTCCCGTCCGGTGGCCAGTTGCCACCGTTTCCGCCACCCAGTGTGCCCATGGCCCTACTTCCCTGCTGCGCCGGGCGTGCTGCCCGTGGGTTTCCGCGCGGCGCTCCGGTGGGCCCGCGCGTCTCTCGGGGCCCGTACCAGCGTCGCTCACGGCGGGGCCCATCGCCAACGCCCGGGGCCGCTCATCGACCCAAGTGACTTAACCGCACGTGTCCGACATGTAGACCTTGGCTGCGACTGGAGTCATGGGTTGGTAACACTGCGTTGCCGGAACCCAAAGGTGAGTAGTTGTCAAGCCCGAGCAAGAGGACTCACACAGGCTCTGAGCTGCCCATACAGCCAGGACCGGGGTGGGACATCGGTGCCGGAGCGTGTTACCCTAGACACAGCGAAAGGGGTTTCGAACCTATGGTTTTCAGTGTCGGCGAGACCGTTGTCTACCCCCACCACGGGGCCGCACTCATCGAGGCTATCGAGACTCGGGTCGTCAAGGGCGAGGAGAAGTTGTATCTCGTTCTCAGGGTTGCCCAGGGTGACCTGACGGTGCGGGTGCCGGCCGAGAACGCCGAGATCGTCGGCGTGCGCGAGGTGGTTGGCGAGGAGGGCCTGACAAAGGTCTTCGACGTCCTCCGCGCTCCGCACACCGAGGAGCCGACCAACTGGTCGCGGCGCTACAAGGCCAATCTGGAGAAGCTGGCGTCGGGTAACCCGCTCAAGGTGGCCGAGGTCGTCCGCGACCTGTGGCGGCGCGAGCGGGAGCGGGGCCTGTCGGCGGGCGAGAAGCGGATGCTCGCCAAGGCCCGCGACATCCTCGTCGGCGAGGTGGCCCTCGCCGAGAAGAGCACGAAGGACGAGGCGGAGACTCTCCTCGACAAGGTGCTCACCGAGGCCTGACCCACCCTTCACAAACGCACGTTCCCGAGGACCGCGACGTGACCGCGCAGCTCAACCCGCGCGGTGACGTCGCGGTCCTCGTTCCTGCGGCCGGCCTGGGGCTGCGGCTCGGCCCCGGCGCCCCCAAGGCCCTGCGCCCGCTGGCCGGCGAGGCCCTGCTCGTCCACGCCGTGCGGCGGGTGGCCGCCGCCGCCCCGGTCGCCGCCATCGTGCTCGCCGTCCCGCCCGCCGAGACCGCGGCGGTACGCGCCATGCTGGCCGGGGTGGCCCCCGTGACGCTCGTGCCGGGCGGCGCCACCCGCCAGGAGTCGGTGGCCGCGGCGCTGGCGGCCGTCCCCGCCGGGCTGGCGATCGTCCTGGTGCACGACGCGGCCCGGGCCCTTGCCCCACCGCAGCTCATCGAGTCCGTCGCCGCCGCCGTGCGGGCGGGCCGGCCCGCAGTCGTGCCGGTGCTGCCGGTGACCGACACGGTGAAGGAGGTCGGCGCCGACGGGACGGTGGTCGGCACGGTGGACAGAGCGCGGCTGCGCGCGGTGCAGACACCGCAGGGGTTCTCCCGGGACGTGCTGGTGCGGGCCCACGCCGCCGCGGCCGACGCGCTCACCGACGACGCCGGCCTGGTGGAGCAGCTCGGCGTCCCGGTGCACACCGTGCCGGGCTCGCCGGACGCCATGAAGATCACCACCTCGTTCGACCTGGCCGTTGCGGCGTACCTGCTCGGCGCGGCCGCCGCGAACAACGGATGACCGCCCTTCGGCCCGGGGGCCGTACGCTGCCGTGGTGATCGTTCCCCGCATCGGTGTGGGCACCGACGTGCACGGCTTCGCCGCCGGCCGGCCCTGCTGGGTGGCGGGCCTGCACTGGCCCGGGCTGGACGGGCTGGCCGGGCACTCCGACGGCGACGTGGCGGCACACGCCGCCTGCGACGCGCTGCTGTCCGCCGCCGGGCTCGGCGACCTCGGCGCCAACTACGGCACCAGCCGGCCGGAGTGGGCCGGGGCGGCCGGCGCGGCGCTGCTGACCGAGACGGCGCGGCGGGTGCGCGCGGCCGGGTACGCGGTGGGCAACGTGTCGATCCAGGTCATCGGCGTACGGCCGCGGATCGGTGCGCGGCGGGGGGAGGCCGAGGAGGCCCTCTCAGCGGCGGTGGGGGCCCCGGTCACCGTGGCCGGCACCACCACCGACGGCCTCGGGCTGACCGGCCGGGGCGAGGGCCTGGCGGCGATCGCGGTGGCGCTGGTGCACGCGACCGGGCCCGATGCGCCCGGCTGATCGCGGCTGCCGGCAGGACCGGGTGGGATGGGGCACGATGTCCACATGGCTACCTCATTGCCCGAGCTCGCGCAGCGGCTCATCGACGCCCCGACCTTCCCCACCATCGCCACCGTGAACGCCGACGCCTCGCCGCAGGCAAGCGTCATCTGGGTGAAGCGCGACGGCACGGACATCCTCTTCTCGACCGTCCGCGGTCGGCGCAAGACCCGCAACATGGAGCGCGAACCCCGGGTTTCCCTCGTCGTGGTGAACCCGGACAACCCCTACAACTACGTGGAGATCCGCGGCACGGTCACGCTCGACGACGCCGGCGGCAAGGAACTGATCGACGAGCTGAGCGTCAAGTACACCGGCCAGCCGTACACCGAAGACGGGCCGGACGTGGTCCGCGTCGTGTGCCGGCTGACGCCGGAGCACGTCACCGGCATGTAGACCGGCGGGCGCCAGCGGACTTGCCGGACCGGGCGCCCGGCGCGGCGCCCGGCTGCCTAAGCTCAGCGGCGTGTCCAGCGACGCGACGCCCGACCGGCAGGCCACCCCGGAGGAATTCGTCCAGCGGGCGGCGCTCCTCGCCGACCTCGGCCGGTACGCCGACGCGGTGACGGAGCTCGGCTACGCCATCGCGCTGGCGCCCGGCCACCGGGCGGGCCTGACGCTCCTGGCCCGCGTACACCTCGCCGCCGGCCAGCCCGCGGCGGCCCTCGCGGCCGCGGCCGCC
>DASQDS010000343.1:0-7117 GCA_035634075.1 Pilimelia sp.
GGCATCATGGCGGCATGGACCGCCGCCAGCTCGCCGAGTTCCTGCGCAGCCGGCGGGCCCGGACGGGGCCCGCCGAGGCCGGCCTGCCGGTGGGCGCGCGCCGGCGCACGCCGGGGCTGCGCCGCGAGGAGGTGGCCGCGCTGGCCGGCATCTCGGTCGACTACTACACCCGGCTGGAGCAGGCCCGGGGGCCGCACCCGTCGCGGCAGGTGCTGGAGGCGCTGGCCCGGGCGCTGCGGCTCGACGGCGACGAGCGCAGCCACCTGCACCACCTGGCCGGCGAGGCGCCGGCGCCGCCCACCGGGCCCAGCCCTGACGTGCCGGACGGGATCTTGCACCTGCTGGACCGGCTGGAGGACGTGCCGGCGTTCGTGGTGGACGCGAAGTACGAGCTGCTGGCCTGGAATCCCGTGGCGGCCGCGATGCTGGGCGACCCCGAACAGTGGGCGGGGCGGCGCAATCTCGCGTGGCAGACGTTCCTCGGCCCGTACGCCGTGCAGAACGCCGCGGACCCGTCGGCGACGGAGTTCGCCGACCACTGCGTGGCCGACCTGCGGGCGGCGGCGGGCCGGTACCCGCGCGACCGGCCGACCACCGAGCTGATCGCGGAGCTGCGGGCGGGCAGCGCGGAATTCGCCCGCCGGTGGGCCGAGCACCGGGTGGCGACCCGGGTGGGCACCACCAAGCGGGTCCAGCATCCGCTGCTCGGTGAGCTGGTGCTGGAGTGCGAACCGCTGGAGATCCCGGACCGGGGCCAGCGGCTGATCCTCTACACCGCGACGCCGGGCAGCCCGACCGCCGAGGCGCTGCGCCTACTGGCCGCGCTGGGTCCGCGGTGGCAGGAGCAGCCGGCCGTCCCGCACTGACCGGCTCCTCAGCGCTCGGCGAGGACCCGGCCGAGCGCCTCGCCGGGGAACAGCGCGTCCCGCACCTGCCCCCACACCGGCGGGCTGGCCGCCGCGAGCAGGCCGAACGGGCGCTGGTCGGTCGGGTCGTACGGGCTGCCGTCCAGCCGCCGCACCACGCCGCCGGCCTCCTCGGTGAACAGCGCGCCGGGCGCGTGGTCCCACGGCAAGGTCTTCCAGAACAGCACGAAATCCTGCACGCCGCGGACGACGTCGGGGTACTCCTGGCCAGCGCAGTGCTGGCCGGGCAGCACCACGCCGAGGCCCTCGGCGCGGTCCCGCACCTGCGCGCCGAGCGGCGCCGGCAGGAACCGGGCCATCACCGCGCCGCGCAGGCCGGTTGCGGGCCGCGCGGCGTCCCCCGCCCACACCCGCACCCCGTCCACGTACGCCCCGGCGCCGCGGCGCGCGCACGCCAGGCTGTCGGCCCGCGGGTCGAGGATCCAGGCGGCCGTCGTCTGGCCGTCGCGCAGCAGCGCCACCATGATCATGAAAGGGCCGCGGCCGGCCGCGAAGTTCGCCGTGCCGTCGACCGGGTCGACGAGCCACACCGCGCCGGCGTCGCCCAGCCGGTCCAGGACGGCGGGGTCGTCGGCCACGGCCTCCTCGCCCACGACGGCGGAGCCGGGCAGCAGGTCCCGCAGGCCGGCACTGATGACCCGTTCGGCGTCCCGGTCGGCGACGGTCACCAGCTCGCCGGGCGCCTTCTCGGTCACGTCCCCGTCGGCCAGCCGGCCGAACATGGGCAGCACAGCCGTCCGGGCGGCATGCCGCAGCAGCTCCCCCACCTGCTCAATGATCACCTCAGGCACGCGGCGGCAGCTTCACCACGCTGACGAAGAACTCGTCGATCTGGCGGACCACCGTGATGAACCGCTCGAAGTCCACCGGCTTGGTCACGTACGCGTTCGCGTGCAGCTGGTAGCTGCGCAGAATGTCCTCGTCCGCCTGCGAGGTGGTCAGCACGACCACCGGGATGCGGCAGAGCTCGTCGTCCTTCTTTATTTCCTCGAGGACCTCGCGGCCGTCCCGGCGGGGCAGGTTGAGGTCGAGGAGCACCAGGTCCGGGCGGACGGCGTCCGTGTACGGCGGCTCGCGGCGCAGGTAGGCCAGCGCCTCGGCGCCGTCGGAGACCACGGTGAGCCGGTTGCCCACCTTGTGCTCCTCGAACGCCTCCTGGGTCATCAGCACGTCGCCCGGGTCGTCCTCGACGAGCAGCACCTCGATCGGGGTGCCGCTGTGCGTCGGTTCGATCATGCCACGGTCTCCTTCGCCGGCGCGGTGGCCTGGTGCGCGTCGGCCTCGTGCCCGTCGGCCGGCTGGGTGGGGGCGGGTGGCCCCCCGAGTACAGGGGCGCTAGGAAGAGTAAAGCGGATAGTTGTCCCCTCGGTAGTATCCGGGTCCAGCCACACCCGACCCCCGTGGTATTCCACGATCTTCTTGACGATCGCCAGCCCGATTCCCGTGCCCGGGTAGGCGTCCTTCGCGTGCAGCCGCTGGAAGATCACGAACACCTTGTCGGCGAACTCGCGCTCGATGCCGATCCCGTTGTCCGTGACGGTGACCTCCCACTCCCGGTCCGCCAGCTGCCGGGCGGAGACGTGCACCCGGGGCGGGGTGTCCGGTCGGCGGAACTTGATGGAGTTGCCCACCAGGTTCGCGAACAGCGTGGTCAGCAGCGGTTCCTCCCCCTCCACCACCGGCAGGGGGTCCCAGGTGACCGCACCGCCGGCCGCCTCCCGCGCCAGGTCGAGCTGGCCGGCCACGTCGCCCATGACGGCGTTGAGGTCCACGTCGGTGAAGCCGGCGGTGAGCCGGCCGATGCGCGAGAAGGCCAGCAGGTCGTTGATCAGGCGCTGCATCCGGGAGGCGCCGTCGACGGCGAAGGCGATGTACTGGTCCGCCCGGTCGTCCAGCTGCCCCTGATAGCGGCGCTGGAGGAGCTGGCAGAAGCTGGCCACCTTGCGCAACGGCTCCTGGAGGTCGTGCGAGGCGACGTAGGCGAATTGCTCCAGATCCCGGTTCGACCGGGTCAGCTCGGCGGCCTGGACCTGGAGCTGGTCGTTCACCCACTGGATCTGGCCGCGCGCCTCCCGCACCTCGGCCAGCTCCGCCGCGATCTTGCGCCGCATCGCGTCCACGTCGGCGGCCAGCCTGGCCAGCTCCGGCGGCCCGTCGCTGCGGATTTCCCGGTCGTACTCGCCGCCCGCCACCGCCCGGACCTCCGCGGCGAGGTGGGTGACCGGCCGCGTCACCATGCGCTGCAACAGCAGCAGCAGCGCCACGCCGGCGAACAGCACCACGACGGCGGCGCAGACCAGCAGGAGGACAAGGCCGTTGCCCGTCGTGCGGGCCGAGCTCACCACCTGCACCCGGACCGCCAGCAGCTCCTGCTGGAGCGAGGCCACGTCCGCGCGGATCCGGTCGAACTGCTCCCGGGCCCCGTCGCCGGCCAACGGCCGCGCGGCCGCCGGCCCGCCGGACCGCACGGCGGCGATCACCGGCTCGCCGACCTCCGCCCGCCAACGGGCGGCGCCAGCCACGATCGACCGCAGGTGCGCCCGCAGCTCCGGGTAGTCGGCCAGCAGCGCAATCATCGCGCCGGTCAGCTCCCGTTCCCGGCGCTGGCCGTCCACGTACGGCGCCAGCTCCGCCGTCTCCCCGGTCAGCGCGTACCCGCGTACACCCGTCTCCTGGTCGACCAGCGCGGCCATCAGCCGCTCGGCGGACGTCCGCAGCGGACCGATCCTGTCGATGAGGTCGTCGAGGTGGCCGCGGTTCGCCGCGGCGAGCCCGGCGGCGCTGGCCGCCAGCACCACCAGCAACACGCCCACGATGGCGCACAGCGCGGTCACCCGCTGGCGCAGGGTCCAGCTCCGCCGGTTCACCGGCCGGCGCCCTTGGTGAGCAGCAGCATGGCCACATCGTCCGCGAGCGGCCCCCCGTTGGCGGCCTCGGCGCGGCCCACCAGCCACGCCGGCAGGGACTCGACCCCCACCTCGTGGGAGCCGTCCTCCGCGACGAGTGCACACAGCCCGTCGACGTCGAGCCGGTCGACGCCGGCACCGGTCCGGCCCTCGATCAGCCCGTCGGTGTACATCAAGATCGACCAATCCTCCGCGGGAAGTGTCAGCTCGTACGGTGGCGCCTGCTTGGGGGCGATGCCGAGCAGCCGCCCGGACGGGGCGGCGATGGGGGTCGCCCGCCCCCCGGTCAGCAACAGCGGCGGCGGGTGTCCGGCCAGCCGGACCGTGGCCCGCTGGGCCGCCAGGTCGAGCCGGACCGTGGCCACCGTGGCGAAGATCTCCTCCGCCTTGCGCTCGCTCATCAACACCTGCTCGACGGCGGGCAGCACGGCGTCGTCCGCGACGCCGGCCAGCATCAGCGCCCGCCACGCCACCCGCAGCTCGACACCCAGGGCGGCCTCGTCGACGCCGTGTCCACACACGTCCCCGACCATGAGGTGCAGCTGGTCGGCGCCCTTCTGCACCACGTCGAAGAAGTCGCCGCCGATCAGCCCGCGCCGCCGGCCCGGCCGATAGAACGGATGCACCCGGACCCGGTCGGTGTCCATCAGCGGCGACGGCAGCAGGCCGCGCTCCAGGCGGGCCGACTCCGCCTGACGCAGTTCCACCTCGCGCAACCGGCGGGCGTTCTCGTCGGCGCGCTTGCGCTCGACGGCGTAGCGCAGCGCCCGGCTCAGCAGCAGTCCGTCGACCTGGCCCTTGACCAGGTAGTCCTGCGCTCCCTCGCCGACCGCCGCGATGCCGAGGTGCTCGTCTGAGCGGCCGGTCAGCACGCACACCGCCGCCCGGCTGGCCAGGCTCAGCACGTACCGGAGGGCGCCCAGCCCCTGCGCGTCGGGCAGGCCCAGGTCGAGCAGCACGCAGTCGACGGTCGGCACCCGGGGGGCGGCCGCGGCGAGGCTCGTCGCCACCACGAGGTCGACCGGCGCGGCCGCCTCGACGAGCAGCTCCCGGACCAGGAAAGCGTCGCCCTCGTCGTCTTCGACGAGCAACACGCGCAGCCGGTCAGCGCCCGGCACGGTGATCCGTGGCGCCGGGCTGCCGTGGCCGGCCGCCGGTGGAGACACGGTGTACGGCGTGCTCACAGGCGGGCGTTCCTGTCTCGGCCAGGCGGTCTGATCTCGCTCTCCTTCGTCGTCGCCCGCTGATCGTGTCCCAGAAGCGCCAGGGACACAACCGGGCCGCGCGGACGCGCCGGCAGCCGGCTGCGGGCAGGTGCCATACGAACACGCTAGGCCACGGGCGGCGTCGGGCACCTCACCGGTACGGATCCACCCGGCATGATGTGTGGCATTCCCGGCCCGTAGCAGAGGAGGTCCGCGCCTTGGCCAGTCCGCCGAGCGTCCCACGCCCCGCCCGCTGGCCGGCATGGGTGGCCGTCGCCGCCGTGCTGGCGGCCTCCGCCGGCGCGATGCTCGACCTGCGGCCGCCGGCCGCCGTGCCGGCGACGGCCCCGCCGACCGACTTCAGCGCCCACCGCGCGCACGCCCAGCTGGCGGTCGTCGCCGACCGGCCACACGCGGCCGGCAGCGCGGCGGCGGACCGGGTGCGGGAGCACCTGATCGCCCGGCTGCGCGGCCTCGGCCTGGACACCAGCGTGCAGGACACCGTCGCCCCCGAGGCCGGTCAGCTCAGCGGCGGCGCCGGAACGGTGGCGGTCGCCCGCGTCCGCAACGTCGTGGCCGTGCTGCCGGGCACGGCGCCCACCGGGCGGGTGTTCCTCGTCGCCCACTACGACTCGGTGCAGACGGGCCCGGGGGGCAACGACGACGGGGCGGGCGTCGGCGCCGTGCTCGAGGTCGCCCGCGCCCTCGCGGCCGGCCCCCGACCGCGCAACGACACCGTCTTCGTGCTGACCGACGCGGAGGAGGCCTGCCTGTGCGGGGCGTCGGCGTTCGCGGCCGGCCACCCGCTGGCCCGCGACGGCGGGGTGGTGCTCAACCTGGAGGCGCGCGGCAGCACCGGCCCGGTCGTCATGTTCGAGACATCGACGGACAACGCCGCGCTGGTCGCCGCGTTCGCCCGCGCGGCCCCGCACCCCGTCGGCACCTCCTTCGCCGTCGAGGTCTACCGCCTGCTGCCCAACGACACGGACTTCACCGCCTTCCTCGCCGCAGGGTTCACCGGTCTCAATTCCGCCTACCTCGACGGCTCCGCCGTCTACCACACGCCGCTGGACACCCCGGCCGCCGTCGACCTGCGCAGCCTCCAGCACCACGGCGACAACGCGCTGGGGCTCGCCCGGGAGTTCGGCCGCGCGGACCTGGCGGCGCTTTCCGCGACCGGGGACGCCACCTATTTCCCGGTGCCCGGCGGGCTGATCCGTTATCCCGGGTGGCTCACCTGGCCGCTCGCGGCCCTGACGGTGCTGGCCGTGGCGGGGCTGGCGGGGCTGGCACGCCGGCGGCGCCTGCTCACCTGGCCGCGGCTCGCGGCCGCCGGCGGACTCGCGCTGGGGCCCCTCGTGCTCTGTCCGGTCGCGGCGCAGGCACTGTGGTGGGCGGTCACCGCGCTCCGGCCGGGCTACGCCGAGCTGGTCGACCCGTACCGACCCGTACCGTTCCGGCTGGCGGCGCTGGCGCTCGCGGCGGCCGTGCTGCTCGGGTGGTACGCCGCCGCGCGCCGCCGGGTCGGCGGCACCGCCCTGGCCATCGGGGCGCTGGCCTGGCTGGCGCTGCTGGGCGTCGGGCTGGCCGCCGTGGTCCCCGGCGGCGCGTACCTGGCCACCCTGCCGGCGCTCGCCGGTGCCGGTGCCGGCGCGCTGGCGATGCTGCCGCGCGGGGTGCCGGCGCCGCGGGCCCTGCTGGTGAGTGCGGCGGCTAGCGCCGGCGCGGGGATCGTCGCGGGAGTCGTGCTGCTGCCGGCCATGGTCCTGCTCCTACCGGCGCTGGGCATGGCCACGGTCGGCGCGGCGGCCTTCCTCGGCGTGCTGTTCGCGATGGTCGCGCTCCCGCTGCTGGAGTCGGTCCACCCGTCCCCGCACGCGGGGCGGCCGCGCTGGCGCCGCGCCGTGGCGGCCGCCGCGGCGCCCGCCACGGCGACACTCGCCGCGATCGGGCTCGCCGTGGCCGGCCTGGCGGTGAACGGCTTCGACGCGGCGCACCCCATGCCCACGCACCTCATGTACGCGCTCGACACCGAGACCGGCCGGGCGCAGTGGCTCAGCTTCGAGGAGGAGCCCCTGCC
>DASQDS010000344.1:0-9094 GCA_035634075.1 Pilimelia sp.
CGCGACCCGGACGCCGGCCTGGACCAGCTCGGGCAGCAAGAGGTCGGCGGGGTCACCCGCCGTCGGGGCCGTGCCGGCGGCCAGCCCGGCGGCCAGCCGCTCGGCGCACTCGGCGAGCACCGGCAGGTCCGCCCGGCCCACCCGCAGGACGCCCAGGAAGGCCCCTGTGCCGCCGTCGACCGCCCCGGCCGGCGCCGCGGCGACCACGCGGCCCCGATCCTCCCGGACGGCGGCGGACCATGCGGTGGCGTCCTCGACCGCGCCGACCAGGGCCACCGAACCGTCGCCGGGCTCGGTGACAAGGGTGAGCAGCGCGGCCGTGTGCGCCACGACGTCGGTGCCGCAGACGACGAGGGGCCCGGTGCCGGCGCGGGCGAGCGCGGCCAGGTGGCGGAGCCCGGCGGCGGGGCCGCCGGCCGGCGCCGGCAGCACCTCAGCCAGGCCCGCGGCGCGCAACTGGCCGGCCAGCGCCGCCGCGCCCTGCGCGGGGAAGGACGCGGTGAGCGGCACCGCCAGGGTCACGCCCGGACCAGGCCGTTGTACGCGTCCAGCGCCTCGCGGATCGTCCCGTCGACCTGCAGCTCACCACCGTCGATGAACAGGCCCCGGGTGCAGAACCGGGTCAGGTCGCCCTCGTTGTGCGAGACGAGCACGAGGGTGCGCCCTTCGGCGAGCAGCCGCTCCATGGTCGCGTAGCACTTCGCTCGGAACTCCTTGTCGCCGACGGCCATCACCTCGTCGACCAGCAGGATGGGGTGGTGCAGCTGGGCGATGACCGAGAAGCCGAGGCGCACCTTCATGCCGGATGAGTAGTGCCGCACCGGCGTGTCGATCGACCGCTGGACCTGGTCGCCCGCGAACTCCACGATCTCGTCGAACTTGCGCTTCAGGAAGCTCGCCGACAGGCCGTGCAGCGAACCGACCAGGTGCACGTTCTCCCGGCCGGTGAGCTCGTTGGAGAAGCCGGCCGAGAGCTCGAGCAGCGGAGCCACCGCGCCGCGCACGGTGATCGACCCCTCGTCGGGGATGAGCACCCCGGCGATCAGCCGCAGCAGCGTGCTCTTGCCGGTGCCGTTCTTGCCGATGACGCCCACGGCCTCGCCTGGCTGGACCGCGAAGCTCAGGTGGCGCAGCGGCCAGAACGACTCGTTGGTGGGCTGGCGGCGCATGCCGTGGATGAACATCTCCCGCAGCTTCAGCTGACGCCGCCTGCTCTTGACGAACCGGATGCCGATGTCCCGGGTCTCGATGATCGGCTTGTCAGCGTCCACTTACAGCTCCTTGAGCACGGCGGGCTCGAGTCGGCGGAAGACCGACCAGCCGACCAGCAGCACCGCCAGGCAACCGACGGCCGAGACCGCGGTCAGAGACCAGTCCAGCTCCGAGGGATACCACGCCGCGTGGTGCAGTTGGAAGACGCCCGTTAGGGGATTCACCTCGTACGCGACCTTTACCCAGTGCGGGAGGTCCGAATCCTGGACGAGGGCCAGGGGGTAGATGATCGGTGCGGCGTAGAACAGCACCCGCTGGGCGAGGCGCACGAAGCGCTCGACATCGCGCAGCAGCACGTTCCACGACGACAGCAGCAGCGACAGGCCGACCAGCAGGGCGCCCTGGAGCAACACCGCCAGCGGGATGGTCAGCAGGTACCAGGTGAAGTCGGCGTCCAGCAGCACCGCGGCCAGCGCCAGGATCGGCAGCCCGGCCAGGTACTCGGCGAACCGGGCCAGCACCCGCCCGATGGGGAACACCTCGCGCGGCACCTTCATCGTGGTGATGAGCCGGGCCTGCCCGGTGAGCGCGCCGGTGGCCTCGCTCATCGCGGTGCTGGCCCACATCCAGGCGAAGATGCCGGACAGGATGAACATCGCGTACGACGGCCCCGGCGGCACCGCCCGGCCGCCGTAGAGCACGCCGAAGATGAACCAGTACACCAGGCCCATCACCAGCGGCTCGATGAGCGACCAGAAGTAGCCGAGCACGGACTGCTGGTACTTCACCGTGAGGTCGCGCTGCACGAGCAGCCGAAGCACGCTGCGGTGGCTCCACACCGCCACGACACCCGACGTCACCGCAGTCTCCCCACCTTCCGGGCCGAGTCGCCAGCAGCGGGGAACGGCCACGCGACGCGGGTTAGGTTAGCAGCCGGGCGAGATCGGCCGTCAACCACCGCTCGGCCACCTGGACACGCGTGCAACAACGCGCGCGACCTGCGGATTGTCGGCCACGACATCGATCAGCGGACGCACCGCGAGGACCCGCTCACCGACCCGGATGCGCACCGGCTCGGGCAGCCGGCGCACCAGCCGGGCGGTCAGCTCGCCGTAGGGCGTCGACCACCGCAGCGCACCGGGTCGCGCCGGATCCACCTCGTCGACGGAAAAGTCCCGCCAGCGTGGCGACCACCGGCGGCAGTTGGGGATCGCCCGGACCCAGGCGGACAGCCCGGCCAGGTCCGCCTCGGCCACCGCGACCGCGAACCCGGCGGGCCGCGGGACGGGCACCCCGTGCAGCAACGCCGCCAGCTCCCCGTCGAGCAGGTACCGAAGGTCCCCGGCCCGGCGGCAGAGCGTGGCGAAGTTGTCGAGCGTGCCCTCGAGCAGGTCGTCCTCCTCGTCGGTACTGTCCATCGCCTCGTGGATCGCCCGATCCAGGTCGGCGTCCAGGACCTCGACGTCCACGCGGACCTGGCGGCCGAGCGCGGCGAACAGGCGCGCGACCAGCGTGGTCGTGGGCGCGTAGGCGCCGGTCTCGAAGCGGGACAGGCTCTGCTGGCTGGTCCCCGCCGCCCGGGCCAGGGCAGCCTGCGACAGCCGGGCGCGCAGCCGCTCCGTCCGCAGGAGGTGCCCCACCTGCAGGGCGAGCTGATCGCCGGGCCGGTCGTCGGTCATCGGCCCGTCGTCCGTCATCGGCCCATCGTCCGCCCCTGGGCGCGGTGCTGGGCACCAGCGCCCACCACCTGTGGACAACCCTGTGGATAACCGTTCCGACCGATGGATGCGCTCCGGCCCCACAGCAAATCCGGTGTGGCTACACCGGATTTGCTGTGCGCCCGGAGCACGCCATGCCGTCCGGGGAGCGCCGGAGATGTGGCGGTATTGACCGTCCGGCGTACCGTCGGAGGCAGGTGCGGCACCTTCAGTCCGCGCCGTAACGCACGTCAGGGAGTGAAGCCTCATGGCCTCGTCGCCTCGCCGCCTGTCGCGGCCGCGCGACAACCGTTGGTTCGCCGGCGTCTGCGCCGGCCTGGCCCGCCGCTTCGGCATGTCGGCCGGCATGGTCCGGCTGCTGTTCGTGTTGTCGTGCGTGCTACCCGGCCCGCAGGTGCTCGTCTACCTCGCGTTGTGGATCGTCATGCCGGACGAGCAGCGGTACTGACCGGCGTCACGGCGCCGGGGCGAACGTGATGGTCACCGTCTCGTAGCCGAGGGACCGGAGCAGGCCCGCCAGCATCTTGCGGGTGTTCTCCTCGGCGCGGGCGGCGATCCCGCTGTCGCGGGCCGCCGCGCCGATGCGCTCCTCAGCCAGCTGGTAGACCTTCCGTTGGCGGTCGGGGTCGCCGGCGAAGACCTCGCCCAGCCTGTTGAGCAGGCCCCGCTGCTCGGCGAAGACGTAGCTGCGCTCCAGATCCAGGTGCGGCTCGCCGAGCTGCGGGGGCGGCAGGGTCAGGGTCACCCCGCGGCCGTCCGCCGTCTCCTTCACGGCCCCGTCGGAGATGCCGCCGAAGTCGACGTACGCCTCCACCTCGCCGGCGCCGACGAACAGCGTGCGCTGGTTGAGCAGGAACTCCGGGACGTTGTCCCGGTTGCGCTCCAGGTCGACCACGACCTGGTAGTTGCCCTCCGCCGCGACGTAGCGGCTGAGGTCCTTGATCGATAGCAGCAGCGGCGGCTGGCTGCGGTCGGTGGTCTGCTCGGCGAACGGGTTGCGCAGCCGGGGCCACAGGTCGGCCGCCTGGCCGATCACCGCGACCGCCGCCACCAGGGCGACCAGCCCGAGGATCAGCAGCGGCCGCCGGCGCGGGGCGGGCGGCGGAGGGTCGCTCGGCGGGGGTTCGCTCGGCGGGTCCGCACCCACATCGTCGGTGGACGTCATGCCCAAACGGTACGGCTGGCGCCCCGAAGCCGCGAGCGGAGCGGCCGGCCACCTCCGTACCATCGGCCGTTAACTTTCCCGACGGGCTCCGGTAACCTTCGCCGCCAACGGGGGATTGACGCCGAGGGGTGGGCATGAGCAACCGCTTCACTATCGACGAGGTGCGTGCGCGCACCTACAAGTCGCGCGACGCGTGGTGGACGGTCCTGCTGGTCGACCCGCTGGCGTCGCGGCTGGTGCAACTGGTCGCCAGGTACCCGGCGATCACGCCGAACAGGCTGACGGTCATCGCCTTCCTGCTCGGGCTCGCCTCGGCCGCCTGCTTCGCGATGGCGGACTACCGCTGGCTGGTGGCCGGGGCACTGCTGTTCCACCTCAGTTTCGTGGTGGACTGCATGGACGGCAAGGTGGCCCGGCTGACCGGTTCGGGCTCGGTCTTCGGCGCCTGGCTGGATTACGTTTTCGACCGGCTGCGGGTGCTGGCCTGCGCTGCGGCCCTCATGGGCGGGCAGTACGAGCGCACCGGCGAGTTGACGTACCTGCTGGTCGGGGGCGGTGTGATCTTCCTGGACATGTTCCGCTACCTCAACGCCCTGCAGATCGGCAAGGTCAAGCACGACATGCGGTTCAAGCTGGCGGAGGCCGCGGGGCCCGGAGCCGCCACCCCGGCGTTCGTGGAGGAAACGCTCATCGAGCACCCGACCGGCGCCGCGCGGGAGGACGCCGTGGCCGACGCCGACCGCCCGGTGGTGGACGTCAACGGTGATTTCCGCTCGCGCTTCGGGTCGTTCGTCCGATTTCGCAACCTCCTGGTCCGCCGGCGGATCCGCGCGCACGTCGTGAGCGGCATCGAGTTCCAGATGGCGGTGTTCATCATCGGCCCGGTGGTGGGCGCGGTCATCGGCGTGGCCGTCGGGGCCGGCGCGCTGCTGCTGGGGTTCGAGCTGCTGCTGGTCTACAAGCTGTGGCTGGCCACCAAGTCCTTCAACCGCCAGTTGGCAGCGATCGACGCCCCGGCCATTCCCAGCCAGCGCCGGCCCGTGGAGGTCTCCGCCCTCACCCCCGCGCCGTAACCCGACCGGGTCTCACCCGATCGGGCGGGCCGGCCGGCGTGTGCATACTCTGCGGCAGGGCCGCCACCGGGGCGGCCGGCGATGTCGGAGGTGCGCGATCGAACGCCACGGGCGGTGGGGCGATCCGGTCTCCCGGTACGGCTTCGCGGCACTGACCACCGCGGGTGCCCTCGCCGCCAGCTTCGCGATCCAACCCTGGATGGGCGCCGGGTTCTTCGGGTTCGCCTACGCGGCCGTGGTCGCCAGCGTGTGGTTCGCCGGCACGGGCCCGGCGCTGCTCAGTGCCGCCGTCTGCACCGTGGGCGGCCGCCTGCTGCTGCTGGAGCCGATCGGCCCGGCGGCGGGCGGCAGCCCGGCGGCCCGCTGGCTGGCGTTCATTCCCGTCTCGCTGCTCATCGTGGTGCTCGGCCGGGCGATGTGGCGGGCCCGGGAGCGCGCCGAACGGGCGCACGCGCGGGCGGACCAGGCGGCCCGGCGCGCCCTGCTGACCGCCGGCGTCGCCGCCGCGCTGGACGCCGCACCGACCGGCGAGCGGGCGGCGCAGGCCCTGGTCGAGCGGGTAGTGGCGGACATGGCGAGTTACGCGGTGGCGGACCTGCCCGGCGTGCCCGGCGTGACGACCGCCGCGCACCGGGACCCGGCCGGGTTGGCGGCGCTGCACGCGCTCCGGTCGGAATACGCCGACACGCCGCCGGAAGACGCCGCCCGGGGGCCGGTCGACCCCACCGGGGCGGTCCGGCTGGTGGCCGAGGCGGCGCGCGCCGCCGCCGACCCGCGCGCCGACGAACTGCTCCGCGCGCTCGGCGTCCGCTCGTACCTGTGCGTGCCGCTCGTCGCGCGGGGCAAGTCGGTGGGCGGCCTGCTGATGGGCCGCGGCGACGACGAGCCGCCATTCACGGAGGCCGACCTGGCGTTCGCCCGCGAGTTGGCCGCCCGCGCCGGCTTGGCACTGGCGAACATCCGGCTCCGCGAGCAGGAACACGCGATCGCGTACCAGCTGCAGCGCACGCTGCTGCCGCGCGAGCTGCCGGAGCCGGACGGCGTGTCGATCGGGGCGTGCTACCTGCCCGCGCAGGCCGAGCTGATGATCGGCGGCGACTGGTACGACGTGCTGGAGTTGGCCGGCGGCCGGCTCGGCCTGGTGGTCGGCGACGTCGCGGGCCACGGCGTCGGGGCGGCGGCCGGGATGGGGCAGCTGCGCAGCGGGCTGGCGGGGCTGGCCGTCGGCACGGACGAGCCGGCCGCGCTGCTGCGCCAGACGCAGCGCTTCAACGAACGGCTGGGCAATACGACATTCGCGACGATCGCGCTGGCCGTCTTCGACCCGCAGACGGGCTCGCTGATCTACGCGTGTGCCGGCCACCCGCCGCCGCTGGTCATCTCCCGCACGGGCGAGACGACCTTCCTGTGGGAGGGCCGGTCCACGCCCATCGGGCTGCGCTCGGCAGCGCCCCGGCCGCAGGCGCAGGCCCGGCTCGGGGTGGGCGACACGCTGCTCCTCTACACCGACGGCCTGGTGGAGCTGCGCCAGGAGTTCATCACCGACGGGCTGGACCGCCTGGCCGGGCACGCGCGCACCCTGGCCGACCGGCCGGTGGAGATGCTGTGCACGGAGCTCACCGAGCTGATGACCGGCGACCGCCTGAGCCAGGACGACATCGCGGTGCTCGCGTTGCGGCCCACCCGGGCGTGACGCGACGCGGCGCCGGGTCGCCTGCTCAGCCGGGCAGGACGAGCACCCGGGCGTGGATCTGGTTGCGCTGCTGGAGGGCGGCCCGGAGGGCCCGGTGCAGACCGTCCTCCAGGTAGAGCCCGCCGTTCCACTGCACGACGTGCGGGAAGAGGTCACCGTAGAAGGTCGAATCCTCGGCGAGCAGCTTGTCGAGGGCGAGCTCGCGCTTTGTCGTGACCAGCTGGTCGAGCCGGACCGGGCGCGGCGGGATCTCCGACCACTGCTTCAGCGTCAGACCGTGCTCCGGGTAGGGCCGCCCGTCCCGGACCGCCTTGAAGATCACGTCAGCCCGCTCCCTCCCCACGCCCGCACCTCGACCCATGCCAGCCTAGCGAGCGGCGCCGACACCCCGGCCCGCACGCCACTTGTCAGGTTCCGGCCACTGGCTCGCCGGTGGCCGGGCCGGGCCGCCAGCGGCCATGGTGGACCACCTGCTCGACCGGCCGGCGCCCGCGGCGCAGGGAGGGTGACGGCCTGTCCGGCGCGGCATAACCGACGGTGATCGCGCCGACGGGGGCGAACTCCGCGGGCACGCCGAACGCCGCCCGGAACGGCGCCGTGCCGGCCGGCGGGATCCCGAAAAAGCAGGCGCCGAGCCCCTCATCGACCGCGGTCAGCAGGATGAGGAGCGCGGCGAACGCCGCGTCGACGTGCCAGTACGGCACCGGCCACCGGCCCGGGTCCCGGTCGGTCCACCCCTTGTCCGGTTCCGCGTACCGGTCCAGGTAGGCCTTCTCACTGGACATCGGCACGACGATGAGCGGGGCGCGCCGCATGCCGGCCAGCCAGGGCGAGGCCGGCGCACCCGGCGGGGTGGTGGCCGTCCAGAACGCGGCCCGCTGTCCCGGCTCGGCCAGCACCAGAAACGCCCACCCCTGGGCAAAGCCGGCCGACGGCGCGCGGATGGCGTGCGCGAGCACGCGGTCGACGACCGCCGGCGGCACCGGCCGGGCGGGGTCGTAGTCCCGCACCATCCGGCGGCGCCGGACCACCTCGGCGAATTCCACGCGCGGGCCCGCCGCTACCCGCCGGGGCGGATGCCCCAGGTGCCGGACCAGGTCTCCCCCGGCGCCAGCACGATCAGGTCCCGGCCGGAGCGGAAGGCGTCGGGCGGGCAGGTCATCGGCTCCACCGCCACGGACCGGCGCCGCCGCGTCCCCGCCAGGCTGTCGCCGGTGTAGACCTGCCACCAGCCGAAGTTGGCGTCCCCCCAGATCGACACGGCGGCCGAGCCCGGGCCGCCCAGCCGGACCGTCGACCGGCCGGTCGCGTCGTGCGTCACGTCGCCGAAGGCGGTGTCCAGCGCCACCGGCCCGATCCGGCGCGGAGCGGTGAAGTCGTACTCGGTGCCGGTGACCTTGGCCGCGCCGATGGGCAGGAGCCGGCCGTCGACCAGCACGCGGGTGCGGGCGGGCACATGCAGAACGAGGTCGTCCACGGGCACGTCCGGCAGCCGCAGGTACGGGTGCACGGAGAAGCCGAAGGGGCACGGCTCGTCGGCCCGGCTGACCACCTCGTGGGTGACCGTCAGCCCGTCGGCGGAGACCGACCAGTGCCCGCGGACCAGCAGCGGCCACGGGTAGCCGAGCTGGGCGGGCATCTCGCACTCCACGGTGAGCCGGTCGGCCGCCTGCGACACCAGCCGCCAGGGCTGCCAGTTGACCAGGCCGTGCAGGGCGGTGTGCCGGGACGGCTCGGTGATGGCGAGCTGACGGTCCTGCCCGCCGAAGGTGTACCTGCCGTCGCGGATGCGGTTCGGCCACGGCGCGAGCACCTGACCGGCGGAGCCGGGGCACAGCTCGTCGGTGGCGTACCCGTCCAGGTAGTCGACGCCGTCCGCCCGGTACGCGCGCAAGCCGCCGCCGACCTCGACCACGACAGCCTCGTGGCCGTCCGCGGCGATGGTCCACTGTGCACCCGAGAGCGGGTGGCCGACGGGGCTGGCCGCGACTGTGCTGCCGGCCGCCACTGCGGTGCCGGCCGCGACTGCGGTGCTGGCGTGTTCCATGCGCCGACCCTACCGTCGACGTCACGGCGCCAGGCGCTCGACCGACCAGCCGGTCGCCGCGCGCCGGAACCGGAGCCGGTCGTGCAACCGGCTCGCCCGCCCCTCCCAGAACTCCACCGTCTCCGGCGCCACCCGCAGCCCGCCCCAGTGCGGCGGGGCCGGCACCGGCGCGCCGGGCGGGTAGCG
>DASQDS010000345.1:0-2742 GCA_035634075.1 Pilimelia sp.
CCGAGCTGCGGCCGGTCGCCGCCGCGCTCGGCGTACCCCTGGCTGGCGCCGACTGGCATGCGGCGGCGGACCACCTGGCGGCCGACGTGGTCATCTCGACCGTCCCCAAGGGCGGCGCGGACGCGCTCGCGGCCGCGGCCCGCTGGGGGCCGGCGACGGTGCTTTTCGACGCCCTGTACGACCCGTGGCCGACGCCGCTGGCCGCCGCCGCGCTGGCCGCCGGCCGGGCGGTGGTGTCGGGGCTGGACCTGCTGCTCGCCCAGGCGCTGGGCCAGTTCGCCCAGTTCACGGGCGTGGACCCGCCGGTCGCCGCCATGCGGTCGGCGCTGCTGGCCGCCCGCGCCGCCCGCTGACCCGGCAGCCGGCACTGCACCCGAGATTTCGCTTTGGCCCCAGGCGCCCCATACCGGACATACCATGGCGGAATGGACCAGTCTACGGGGATGGCGATGGGCGCGGACGGGCAGCTGGTGGCGCTCATCGGGCAGGGTTACGTCGGCTTGCCGCTGGCGGTGCGGGCCGTGGAGTGCGGGTACCGGGTGGTGGGCATCGACACCGACGCCAGCCGTGTCGAGCGGCTGCGCCGCGGCGACTCCTATGTGGAGGACGTGCCGGGCCGTCGGCTGGCCGCCGCGCTGGCCAGCGGACGCTACACGGCCAGCGCCGACTACGCCGACGCGGCCGGCTTCGACGTCTGCGTCATCACCGTGCCGACCCCCCTGCGCGACGGCGCTCCGGACCTGAGCTACATCGAGGCCGCCGGTGCCGCCGTGGCGCCGCACATCCGCCCGGGCAGCACCGTCGTGCTGGAGTCCACGACATACCCCGGCACGACCGAGGAGCTGCTGCTGCCGGTCCTGGAACGCGGCAGCGGGCAGCGCGCCGGCGCGGACTTCCACCTGGGCTACAGCCCGGAACGCATCGACCCCGGCAACGAGCGGTGGCGGCTGGAGAACACTCCCAAGGTCGTCGCCGGCCTCGATCCGGACTCGCTGGAGAGCGTGCAGGCGTTCTACGCGCGGCTGGTGGACACGACGGTGCCGGTGGCGTCGACCCGCACGGCCGAACTCACCAAGTTGCTGGAGAACACGTTCCGACACGTCAACATCGCGCTGCTCAACGAGTTGGCCGTGTTCGCCGCCGAGCTCGACGTGGACGTCTGGGAGGCGGTGAGCGCGGCCGCCACCAAGCCGTTCGGCTTCCTCCCCTTCACCCCCGGCCCGGGCGTTGGCGGCCACTGCCTGCCCATCGACCCCTCGTACCTGGCGTGGCAGGTGAAGCGGAAGCTGGGGCACCAGTCCCGGTTCATCGACCTGGCGAACGAGATCAATCAAAGCATGCCGCGGTACGTGGCGCAGCGGGTCATGCGCGGCCTCAACGAGCGGCGCAAGTCCGTCAACGGCAGCCGGGTGCTGCTGCTCGGCCTGGCGTACAAGCCGAATGTCGGCGACTTCCGCGAGTCGCCGGCGGTGGAGGTCGCGCGCCTGCTCGGCGCCCTCGGCGCCCGGGTGCGGGCGGTGGAACCGTACGCGGCGGCCGGCGCCCGCCTGCCGGCCGGCGTCACGCTGGTCGAGCTGACGCCGGCGGAGGTCGCCGCGGCGGACGCGGTGGTCCTGCTGACCGATCACGACGTCTTCGACTACAAGGCCATCGCGGCCGACGCGGCGTACGTCTTCGACACCCGCAACCGCTGCCAGGGGGCGTCCGTCGAGGTGCTCTGAAGCGGCCCTCAGCGGCCGGCGGGCAGCGCCGGCTCCGGCGCCCCGGGGGATGGCGCCGGCTCCAGCGGCCCGGGGGATGGCGCCGGCTCCAGCGCCCCGGCGAGGCGCTGCGCGCGGAACCAGTCCACCGTCTGCGCCAGGCCGTCGGTGAGCGGGATCGGCAGCACCGTCGGGAACAGCGCCCGCAGCCTGGCGTCGCAGGCCTGCGAGTGCCGCACGTCGCCGACCCGGGCGGGTCCATGCTGGACCGCCAGGGGGCCGCCGATCAGGCTGGCCAGCGCCCCGATCAGGTCGTGCAGCGGGATCCGCCGGCCGAACGCCAGATTGACCGGGACCGGGGAGGACACCCGGCGGAGCACGGCGTCGGTGAGCACCCGCACCACCGTGCCCACGAACGTGAAGTCCCGCGACTGGTGCCCGTCGCCCTGCACGGCCAGCGGCTCGCCGCGCAGCGCGGCGTCGATGAAGGCCGGGATGACGGCGGCGTACGCGTGCCCGCTGGACTGGTACGGGCCGTACACGTTGAAGAAGCGCAGCGGCAGGGTCGGCACGCCGAAGGTGTTGCCGTACGCCAGCGTGTAGGCCTCCGCGGCGAGCTTGCTGGCCGCGTACGGGCTCTGCGGCCGGGTGGCCAGGTCCTCGTGCTTGGGCAGGTCGGCGACGGAGCCGTAGACCGAGGACGAGGACGCCGTCACGACGTGGACGGCGTTGCGCCGGCATGCCTCCAGCACGCGCAGCGTCCCGGTGGCGTTGGCCTCGTGGCTGGCCACCGGGTCGGCCACCGAGCGGGGCACCGACGGGCGGGCGGCCAGGTGTACGACGGAGTCCGCGCCGGCCACGGCGTCCGCCACGGCCGCCGGGTCGAGGATGCTGCCGACCCGCAGGTCCACGTCGACACCGTCGAGGTTGGCCGCCGCGCCGGTGCTGAGGTTGTCGAGGACCACGACGCGCTCCACGCCGGGGTGCGCGACCAGGGCGCGGCACAGGTTCGCGCCGATGAAGCCCGCGCCGCCGGTGACGG
>DASQDS010000346.1:0-4958 GCA_035634075.1 Pilimelia sp.
CGCGGCGCCGGCCACCGAGCCCGGCGGGCCGACCGGGCCCGGCGCCGGCCCGCCGGACTTCGTCGGGCGCCGGGCGGAGATCGAGATGCTGCTGGGCGCGCCGCTGGTGCCGCTGGTCCACCTCGTGGGGCCCGCCGGCGCCGGCAAATCCGCCCTCCTGGCCGAGCTCGGGCGGCGGGCGCCGGGCCGCGTCGCGGTCGGCTCCGCGCTGGGCGCGGCCGAACTCCGACTGTCCTGGTTGCACAGCGCCCTGGTGCAGCTCGACATCCGTGGCCCGGCGGCGCTGGCGGTCGACCAGGCGATGGCCGCCGGGCGGTCGCTGACGCCCGCGGAGCTCAACGGGCTGGCCGAGGCGATCACCGAGCGGGGGCCGGTGCTGCTGGGCGTGGACGACGCGGCGGCGCTCGACGAGCGGAGCGTGGCGGAGCTGGGCTTCCTCGTCCGCCATGGCCGCGGCGCGGTCTGCCTGACCGTGGCGCTGCGGTGCGACGCGCACCTTCGGGACCTGCCCGTCGCCGGCCTGCACGACGCCGTGGTGCTGCACCTGCGCCGGCTCACCCCCGCGGAGGTCCGCGGCGGGGCGGATCAGGACGCGGCAGAGGGCTGCGGCGGCATCCCGGCCCTGCTCGCCGCGTTGCACCGGCCCCGCCCGGTGGCCATGGCGACCGCCGTCCACCTGGTGGGGCTGCGAACCCGGGGCCTCCCGGCCGCCGCCGCCCGGATCCTGCGGACCTGCGCGACGCTCGGCCCGCTGCGGATAGACCAGGTCGCGGGCCTCATCGAGCTGCCCGTGGCGGAGGTGCTGCGCTGCACCGACGAGTTGCTCCACGCGGAGCTCCTCGACGAGGTGCCGGGCGGGCGTATCCGGCACAGCAGCGAGTTGGTCCGGGCGGCGCTGGCCGAGCAGGTGTCGGGCGCGCACACCAACTACCTCCGCCAGCGGCTCAAGGGGAGCTGCGCCTGAGCCACGGGGACGCGACCGGGCGCCGCCCGAGGGGGGCGGCGCCCGGCGCGGCGGATCAGTTGGTGACTGTGACGGGGCGTGCCAGCGACTGGCCACCGTTGCTGGTGACGATGCTGACGGTCCTGATGGTCCCCGGGTTCGGGGTGGTCGTCCGCACGTCGAAGGCGCCCGTCGCGTCGATCGTGCCGCTGCCGATGACCTGGGCCCTCAGGTCCGGCCCGAGCACGACCGTCACCCGCTGGCCCGCCAGCACGTTGCTGACGCCGCTGATCCGCCACTCACCGCGGGTGCGGTACTGGGCCGCCACGTTGGACAGCGTCTCCGGCTGCGGCGTGACCACGACCTGGTCGGTGCCACTGCCGCCCGGGCCGGCCGCGGCCAGCTCGAAGGTCAGCGGCGCGTTGTTCACCACGTAGGTCGGGTTCGGGCCCGGCGCGGCGGGCAGGGCGATCAGCGGCAGCGTGAACGTCGGCCGCGCCGTGGTGGCGCCGGTCAGCGTGACGGTCGGGCCGGCCACCTGCCGCCAGGACAGCGAGTTCGCGCCCTCCGTGCCGGAGCCGTCCAGGGTCACCGTGCGTCCGCGGACCACCGTCTGGTCCGGGCCCGCCTTGGCCACCATCGGCCCGCTCAGGGCCTTGATCACCGCGGTCACCGTCATCGGGTCGGACGCGCCGCCCGGGCCGGTCACCACCAGTTGGAACGTCAGCGTGCCGACGGCCGGGGCGACGAACGTGGCCCTGGCGGTGTTGGCGCCGGACAGGGTGGCCGCCGGGCCCGACGTCTGCCGCCAGGCGTACGAGTCGATCGCGCCGAGCGACGCGCTGCCGTCCAGCGTCACCGTCTGGCCGACGACCGCGTTCACCGGTGTCACGGCGGCGGCCACCGGCGCGCCCGGCTGCATGGCCGCGCCCGCGCCGATGACCGGCACGGTGGTCGAGCCGCCACGGGACGAGGTGACCGTGATGGTGGCCGGCGGCGCCAGGACGTTGGCGAACGGGGTCGCCGTCAGGGGGCCGAAGCCGGTCACGGACAGCGCGCCGGGGGTCGCGTCGCGGTCGCTGGAGTCGGCGACGACGGTGAGCGTGTGCTGACCGGCGTCGTAGCTGGCCCGGGTCACGTTGACCACGTCCACGAGGGCGCGGGTCTTGCGGGTGACGGGGTTGTCGCTCACGTTGACGATCTCCACGGCCGCGCCCACCGCCACCGACCCGGTGACCGGCAGCCGGCCGTAGTAGCGGCCGTCCTGGCCGCGCAGCCGGGTGGTCCGGTAGCCGAGCGCCGCGTTGCCGGTGACCTCGATCGACTGGCCCGGCTCGGAGCTGGCGTACACCTCCACCACGCCCTTGCCGTCGGCGCCCACCGTGTAGGTGGCCTGGTCCAGGTTAACGCCGGCGTTGGTGGCGTAGCGACCCTGGATGCTGAACAGGTCGGTCCGGCCCACCTCGGCCAGCACGGCGCCCGTAGCCGGGTCGATCCGGTCGATCTTCACGAAGTTCGTCCCGTACGGGCTGCCGACGACCCGGTGGTCGACCGCGGGGTTGCCGACGTAGCCCGCCGGGGCGGCCGGGGCCACCGCGGGGTCCCACTTGAGGAACGGGCCGATCCGGCTGTTCAGGGCGCCGCCGAACGCACCCGGCGTGGTGCCGATGTCCTCGGTGGAGTTCACCTCCCCGTCGTCCGAGACGAGCTCGTCGATGCCGTACGGGTGGGTGATCCGGTACTTCTGGCCGGTCGGCGCGTCGAAGCGGATCCGCACCCGCCCGAAGACCATCTGGTCTCCCTCGATGACCTCCTCCTGCGCCCACGCGCCCTCGAGGTCGAGGCCGATGGTGGCCTCGGCTCCACCGGTGAGGGCCAGTTCCGCGCCGGCGAGCTGGTAGAAGAACTCGCCCGGGAAGTTGTCGGGGTAGGAGACCGGCTGGCCGGGGTTCGGCACCTCGTCCGGCAGCGTCGAGCACAGTGGATCGTCGAGGGTGGTGCAGGCCTCCAGCCGGACGCCGTTGCTGTCCCGGTACCAGGCCGGGAAGCCGTGCTCGGCAATCGGGCCGACCTGGGTGAGGCTGCCCTGGCGGGCCGTGGTGGGCGTGATCGGCACGGCCGAGGCCACGGTGGTCAGGGTGAGGACGGCGGTGGCTGCGGCGGCTACCGCGACCACGGTTCGCCGTGCCGTGTTCATTCTCAACGCGATCTCCAGTCTCAGGGGTCTGTCGCCGGCTAGGGGGTCTGTCACCGGGCGCGGCCGCACGACGTCGACGCGCCGCCGGGCGGGTGGCCGCCGGCGGGGCACGGAAGGGGGCCGTCGGCAACCATCCGGGCTCGGACCGAGGATTCGCTGAGGGCAGCCCGCCCACCGCGCTGAGTGTTCGCTGAGGACAACCGGGCGCCGTCCCGGGTTGCGGCGTGTCCGGGCTGCTCAATGGCCGTCAGCCGCCGCCCCGGCCGGGACAACGGCCGGATACCGGCCGAGGGGGCCACCTCGATCGGCGACCCGAGACCAACCGATCCGGCAATAACCGGCGGACCGAGCATATTAAGCGGCGTCGATGGGAATAACCTGGCGGGTGCGCGCCACAAGTCCTCGGCGGAACGCGGACCGAGCGACCGGCGGCGGCCCATTTCGTTCCGGCTGGCATTGATCACGGCGTATGCATATCCGCCCGCCGGACGGGCCGGCCCGGAGTTCCAGCCAGCGCCAGGGCCGTTGGTCCCGACTCGACGGTTGCGCTGCCCGGCCCGGTGGTGGATAGTCCCTCGGCGACGCATCGACGCGCTGACCGGCCGTTGGGGCGACCACCGATTCGGCCGATCGGATAGCGAGCGGTGCCGCCGAAGGGCGCTCGCCACGCCGCAAGTCCACCGGCCGCCTGAAAGCGCTATCACTAACACGGGCGGTGGCTCCGAGCAAGGCGCGTGGGCAGAACCTGGCACACCTCTGCCAGGTTTCCCGACAAACCGTTCATCGTCGTTGTTCCGGCCATTTGCCGACCTACTTTTGCAATCGCATGCCGGCGCCCCGGCCTGCGCAGCCGGACCCCCCCCACCCCGTCGTCCGGCGGGGCTCGCTCCGTCTTGGAGATTTCCTTGCCTGCTGGTCACTTCGCCGCCCTCTCCGCGCGCACCGCTCTGACCACCCTTTTCTTCAGCGCCGTGCTGGCCTATCCGGCCATCGGCCTGCTCCAGACGGTGCACCATCAGCCGGCGCCCGCCGCCGAGGCCGCCGCGGGGCACGACCACGCCGCCGGGCACGAGCACGCCGCGGGCCGCGCCCACCAGCACGCCGCCGGTGCCGACAGCGGCAGCGGGGGTCACGATCACGGTGCCGCCGGCAAGGACCGCAGCGTCGCGCGGCACGACCACGGCACGAGCGCCAATGCCCTGCCCGGCGGAGTAGCGGCGGGTGCTCCCGTCGACGGCGCCGGCCACGTGGACCACACGGCAATGGCGATCGTCTCCGGCCAGATGGACGGCCCCTCCACGCCGACCAACCAGGCGGCGAACGGGGCCGCCGGCGCGGCGGCGGGCCACCAGCACCCGGCCGGCCTGTCCGCCGTGACGCACTGGTTGCGCGACGCGACGCTGGCGATTCCGGTCGTCTTCGTCGCGCTCCTGCTCGGCGCCGGGCTCGCCGCCGCCAACGCCACCCGACGCCGGCAGAGCTGGCGGCTCGTCGAGGACCCGGCGCCCGTCCGGCGCGGCCGGCCGGCGACCGGCGGCCGGTGGACTGCGGTGTCGCGGATCCTGGCAACGGCCTTCGGGCGCGGCCTGGCGGCCGCCGCCGGCCTGGCACTCGTCGGCCCGGGGCACGGCGTGCTCGTCGCGCGGCCCACTGCGGGCGTCGAGGCGCACGCCCTGAAGGTGCTGCTGCTCGCGCTGCCGATGACCATGGCGGGTGCCCTGCTCGCCGCCAGCCTCGGCCGGGCGGCCGCCGGCGTGCGGGCCGAATGGCGGGTCGGCCACGGGCCCCGCCGGCCGCTGCGCGCGACGCTGGCCGGCG
>DASQDS010000347.1:0-6499 GCA_035634075.1 Pilimelia sp.
CCCCCTCACGTCTGGTCTCATCAATGGTCACGGGCCGCCCCCGGAGCGGCCCGGGCCGATCGGCCACGAGCAGGCCGCGCAACGGTCCGGCAGCACCGAGCCTAGCCGGCACCGACAGGGGTACGCGGGCCGCACCGCCGCCCGCCCGGAACAGCGACGATCTCCGATCCGGCCGTCCCAGACCCTGGCACCGCTTTCCCAGTTTGTACCCGTACACTCTGGCGGGCGTGTGGCGTGGCGCACTCCCCGTAGTGACTCCCGGCGCGCCGCCGCCGTACGACGCACAGTTGAGGAGGGAGCGTTCGTGGCTTCCAGCAAGGACCGGCAGCGCAAACTGGCGCGCGCGAAGCTCGACCGGCAGATGGCCCGCCGGGCGGCGACGCAGCGACGCCGTCGCCAGGTGAACGCGGCAATCGTCACGGGCCTGGCGGTGCTCCTGGTCACGGTGGGGTCGGTGTGGCTGCTCGGCGGCTTCTCCGGCGACCCCGAGCCGGCGGCGGCCGAGGACCAGTGCACGTGGTCGGCGACGACCGCGAACCCGAGTGCCAGCCCCAGCCCGAGCGCGAGCGCCAACCCGACCCTCAAGGACGTCGGCAAGCCGCCCACCAAGGGCCTGCCCACCACCGGTAAGCGCCCGATGACCATCACCACGAACAGCGGCACGGTCGGCGTCCAGCTGGACCTCGCGCCGTCGGCCTGCGCCGGGGCCAGCATCGCGCACCTGGCCGGCAAGCAGTTCTACGACAACACCAAGTGCCACGAGCTGACGGACAGCTACCTGCACTGCGGTGACCCGAGCGGCACCGGCCAGGGCGGGCCGACGTACTCCTTCACCGGCGAGAACGTCCCGCCGCCGGCCGCGACGCCGCCGGCCGCGTCCCCGGGCGCCTCGCCGCCGGCCGCCGCCGGGCCGCTCTACCCGCGCGGCACGGTGGCGTTGATCGCCAGTACGCCCGGCAACTACGGCAGCCAGTTCGTGATCTTCCACAAGGACTTCACCATGGACCAGCCGGCCTACTCGATCATCGGGCGCGTGACCAGCGGCCTCGACGTCGTCGACAAGATCGTCAAGGCGGGTACCGTGGACAACGGGTCCGGTGCGAGAATCAAGCCCGCGAAGGATGTCACGGTGCAGAGTGTCACGGTCGGCGCGGCCAGCGGCGCCACGCCGAGTCCCGCGCCCACGCCGGCCGGGTCGCCCTCACCGGCAGCGGCGGGCTCGCCCTCGCCGGCCGCCCAGTCGTGACACCCGCCGCGGCCGGCTCCGCCCGGCCCTCGAACGCACCACCGCCCACGTCAGCACCGCCCAAGTCAGCACCGCCCACGTCAGCACCGCCGATGTCCGCACAGCCCATGTCCGCACAGCCGTCAGGAAGCAGCCAGGAGGAACGACCGTGACGTCCACCAGGGAGCGGCAGCGGGCCGCCGCGCGGGCCCGGCTCGAGAAGGAAATGGCGGAACGCAAGTCGGCCGCCCGCAAGCGCCGCCAGACCCAGGCCGCGATCGGCGCGGGTGCCGCGCTGCTCGTCGTCGTGGCCGGGACGATCTGGCTCGTCACGCAGCTGGGCGGCGACGACGACACCAACACGGCGGGCGCCGACCCCTCGGCCAACCCGGCCGCGGCGGCGTGCAAGTGGATCGAGGTGCCGAAGGACCAGCGCAGCCCGACCACGAAGGACGTCGGCCTGCCGCCCACCAAGCCCGCGGCGCCCGCCGGCACCCAGGTGATGAAGGTCGGGACGAGCTTCGGCGACATCGAGGTGACGGTCGACCTGGGCAAGGCGCCGTGCACCGCCACGGCGCTGAGCCACCTGGCGAGCAAGAACTTCTGGGACGGTACGAAGTGCCACCGGATGTTCCCCGGCATGCTCCAGTGCGGCGACCCGTCCGCGAAGGGCAAGGGATACCGGCAGAGCGACGGCACCGGCGGGCCGACGTTCCGCTACGCCAGCGAGAACCTGCCGAAGAACGAGCTGCCGGCGTACCCCGAGGGCGTCGTCGCCATGGCGAACAGCGGCGCGAACACCGACAGCAACGGCAGCCAGTTCTTCTTCATCTACCAGGACGTGCAGCTCCAGCCCGATTACACGGTTTTGGGCAAGGTCAGCAAGGGCCTGGACGTGCTGAAGAAGGCGACGGCGGCCGGGCACGACGGGGCCTTCGACTCCGGCCCCGGCGGCGGCCACCCGAAGAGCGAGGTCCTGATCAAGGACGTGACGTTCTCCGCCCCGGCCGCCTGACCGGCGCCGCAGGCACCTGACGAGGCGCCCTTCCCCACTCGGGGAGGGGCGCCTCGTCGCTGCCGGCCAGGTACTCGTCCCGGGTGATGGCGTACACCTCGACCGGCTGGCCATGCGCCGGGACGGTGGCCCGGCGGTCGAACCGCAGGCCAAGCTTCTCCATCACCCGGCCGGACCGCACGTTGTCGACGTGCCGGATGCTGATGAGCCGGTCCAGCCGGCGGTCGATGAACGCGAAACGCAGGACCGCCCGGGCGCCCTCGGTGGCGATCCCGCCGCCCCAGTAGGGCCGGGCCAGCCGCCAACCGATCTCGACCGCCGGCAACACCTCGGGAAGGAACGTCGGCACCGCCAGGCCCACCCAACCGGCCAGCAGCCCGGTCTCCCGGATCTCCACCGCGAACAGGCCGAACCCGCGTTCCGCCCAGTCCCGTTCCATCTCGGCCAGGCTGGCGGCCGTCTCGTCCCGGTCGCGCACGGAACCGTCGCGGATGAAGCGCATCACGGCCGGGTCCGCGTACATCGCCGCGAGGGCGTCCAGGTCGTCGGCGCGCCACCGGCGAAGCAGCAGGCGCGGGGTCTCCAGCTCGGTCACCCGCTGATTCTCGGCACGGCGGTGTGCGCGTTCCACCGAATTTGCCGCGACGCCGTCAGGCGCCGGACGTCACCCGGTACGCGTCGAAGACGCCGTCGACCTTCCGGACCGCGGCCAGCAGGTGCCCCAGGTGCTTCGGGTCGGCCATCTCGAAGCTGAACCGGCTCACCGCCACCCGGTCGCGGGTCGTGGTCACCGTCGCGGAGAGGATGTTCACCCGCTCCTCGCTGAGCACCTTGGTGATGTCGGCGAGCAGCTTGTGCCTGTCCAGTGCCTCGACCTGGATGGCGACCAGGAACGTGGACGCCGACGTGGGCTTCCAGCTGACCTCGACCAGGCGCTCGCCCTGCTCCTTGAGGTCCTCGGCGTTCGCGCAGCCGTCCCGGTGCACGCTCACCCCGCCGGAGCGGGTGACGAACCCGAACACCGAATCCCCCGGCACCGGGGTGCAGCAGCGGGCCAGTTTGATCCAGACGTCGCTGACCCCGCGGACCACCACACCGGGGTCCTGGCCCGCGCCGCGGTGGCGCGGCGGGCGGGTCGGGACGGCGGTCTCGGCGATGTCCTCGACCGCGCCCTCCTCCCCGCCGTACCCGGCGACCAGGCGCTGGACGATGGACTGGGCCGACACCTGACTGTCGCCGACCGCCGCGTAGAGCGAGCTGACATCGTTGAGGTGCAGGTCGCGGGCGATCGCCATCAGCGCCTCGGAGGTGAGCAGGCGCTGCAACGGCAGCCCCTGCTTGCGCATCGCCTTGGTGATCGCGTCCTTGCCGACCTCGATGGCCTCTTCGCGGCGCTCCTTGTTGAAGTACTGCCGGATCTTCGTACGCGCCCGCGGGCTCTTGACGAATCCCAACCAGTCCTGGCTGGGGCCGGCGGTCTCCGACTTCGAGGTGAAGATCTCGATCACGTCGCCGTTGGACAGCGGCGACTCGAGCGCGACGAGCTTGCCGTTCACCCGGGCGCCGATGCACTTGTGCCCGACCTCGGTGTGCACCGCGTACGCGAAGTCCACCGGCGTCGACCCGGTCGGCAGGGGGATGACGTCGCCCTTGGGCGTGAAGACGTACACCTCCTGGCTGGACAGGTCGAAACGCAGCGCGTCCAGGAACTCGCTCGGGTCGCTCGCCTCGCGCTGCCAATCCAGCAGCTGGCGGAGCCAGGTCATCTCGTCGATGTGCGCCGGCGGGCCGACGATCGTGGCGCCCTTCGTCTCCTTGTACCGCCAGTGCGCCGCGATGCCGTACTCGGCGGTGCGGTGCATCGCGTACGTCCGGATCTGCATCTCCACCGGCTTGCCGGTCGGGCCGATCACGGTCGTGTGCAGCGACTGGTACATGTTGAACTTGGGCATCGCGATGTAATCCTTGAACCGGCCCGGCACCGGTTGCCAGTTCGCGTGGATGACGCCCAGGGCGGCGTAGCAGTCCCGGACCGTGTCCACCAGGATGCGCACGCCCACCAGGTCGTAGATGTCGTTGAACTCGCGCCCCCGCACGATCATCTTCTGGTAGATCGAGTAGAGGTGCTTCGGGCGCCCGGTGACCTCCGCCTTGATCTTCGCCGACTTGAGATCGAGGCCGACCTTCTGCGTGACCTGGCGCAGCAGCGCCTCCCGCTGCGGCTGGTGCTCGCCGATCAGGCGGTTGATCTCCTCGTACCGCTTGGGGAACAGGGTGCCGAAGGCGAGATCCTCCAGCTCCCACTTGATCGTGTTCATGCCCAGGCGGTGGGCGAGCGGCGCGAGGATCTCCAGGGTCTCCTTGGCCTTCTGCTCCTGCTTCGCGCGGGGGAGGAAGGTCAGCGTCCGCATGTTGTGCAGCCGGTCGGCCAGCTTGATCACCAGGACCCGCGGGTCCTTGGCCATCGCCACGACCATCTTGCGGATCGTCTCCGCCTTCGCCGCGTCCCCGAGCTTGACCTTGTCCAGCTTCGTCACACCGTCGACCAGCAGCGCGACCTCGCCGCCGAAGTCGGTGCGCATCTGCTCCAGCGAGTAGTCCGTGTCCTCGATCGTGTCGTGCAGCAGGGCGGCCACCAGCGTGGTGGTATCCATGCCGAGGTTGGCGAGGATGGTCGCCACCGCGAGCGGGTGGGTGATGTACGGGTCGCCCGACTTGCGGTACTGCCCGGAGTGCCATCGGGCGGCCATGTCGAAGGCCCGCTGCAGCAACCGGCCGTCGGCCTTGGGGTGAGTGCCGCGATGCACCGCGATCAGCGGCTCGAGGACCTCGCTCACCTGGGGCGTCTGCCACGGGGCGTTGAACCGGGCCAGCCGGGCGCGCACCCGCCGGCCTGTCGGCGGGCCGGCGAGCCCGAAAGCGGATGTCGCCGACCCGTCCTCGGCCGGCACCAGCGCGTCCTGCGCGCCGAGGGTCGAGGAGTCGCCCGGGCCGGGGGCAGCCGGTGACTCCGGCGCCTCGGGCTGGCCGGCCGACTCAAGGCGGCCGGCGGCCCCCGCCGGTGTCCCGTCGGTGCCGACCGGCCCAGTGCCGGCCGGCCCGGAGCCGTTCGCCGCCGCCGGGCCGGTGCCGTTCGCCGCCGGCAGTGAGCCACCAGCCGGCAGTGAGCCACCAGCCGGCGGAGCCGGTACTGGGTCGGCAGCCGGCGGGGCGGCGTCGGCCGGCGCGGACGAGTCGGCGGCGGGCGCCGACCCGGCGGCAGTGACTGAGCCGTCGTCTGCGGGCGGATCCTGGGCCGGCGCGCGGCCCTCGTCGGCGGCGCTGCCCGGCTGCACCGGACCGCCCACCGGAGGTGCGACGTCGCTGGACACCGGCCGCTCCTCACCCCTCGCCCGAAAGTGCCGACCTTAGCCTGACCGGACCTCCACCACCAGGCACGACCCGGTTGGACGCCAATCCTACCCGGCGGCCACCCCGGGCGCCCCGTCCTCGCGCATCCGCCGCCGGGTGCCGGACGGGTGACGCTAAACGGTCAACAGCGCGTGCACCTCGCGCCCGGGCAGCCGGCGCCGGCCACCGAGGAAACCGAGCTCCAGCAGGACGGTGAAACCGGCGACGACCCCGCCCGCCCGCTCCACCAGGCCGAGCGTCGCCTCGGCCGTACCGCCGGTGGCCAGCACGTCGTCGAGCACCAGCACCCGCTGGCCCGGCGCGAAGGCGTCCTGGTGGACCTCGAGCGTGGCCTCGCCGTACTCCAGCGCGTAGGAGGCGGCGTGCACCGCCCGGGGCAACTTGCCGGCCTTGCGCACGGGCACCACGCCCACCCCGGCGGCGTACGCGACGGCGGCGGCGATGACGAACCCGCGGGCCTCCACCCCGACCACGACGTCGAAGCCCGTCGGGCGGTGCCGGGCGACGATGCTGTCGATCACCTGCCGGAACGCGGCGCCGTCGGCGAACAACGGCGTCAGGTCCTTGAAGAGGATGCCGGGTTGCGGGTAATCGGGTACGTCGACCGCCCGGCTGGCAACCAGCCGGGCGGCCTCGACGTCCTCGTGTGCGCTGCCCTGCGTCGGCTCCCCGGCGCGCTCGACCAGAGGGTCCGGGCCCGCCGGCATCAGCGGCGCTTGGCCCCGCCGGGCCGGCCGCCGCCCGGCCGTCCGCCCCGGGAGCCGGACTGCCGCTTGCCCGCCGGGCGGGCGCCGGCCTTCGGGGCCGTCCCCGCGAGCTCGGAGCCGCCGGCCCCGCTGGTCGGGCCC
>DASQDS010000348.1:0-7515 GCA_035634075.1 Pilimelia sp.
GCGCTGGTCGCGGCGCTGGCCGTGCTGGCCGGGTACGCCGCCGCGACCGCCCCGCAGCGGCTGGGCCAGCCGTTCGTGGACACGGCCCGGCACGGCTGGCGGACCCGCGCGCAGCCGGTCCCCGGGGTCCGGCTGGCCACCCTGCCCGAGGGCGGCATCCGGGCGGCCCGTTGGGTGCGGGCCCACGCCCGACCGGGTGACGTGGTCGCAACGAACGCCCACTGCCGCTCCGGCGACATCCGCGGCCGGTGCGACTCGCGGCACTTCTGGGTGGCCGCGTACACGGAGCGCCGGGTGCTCGTGGAGGGCTGGGGGTACACGGCGGGCGCGCACGCGCAGGCCGCGCGCACGGGCCGGTCGCACGCCGTGGTGCCGTACTGGCGGCCGGAGCTGCTGGCCGCGAACGAGGCGCTGTTCCGGGCGCCGTCCCCCGCTGCCGCGGACCGGCTGCGCCGCGCGTACGGCGTCCGCTGGCTGCTGGTCGACCTGCGCGTGCAGCGGCCCCCCGCGGGTCTGGGCCGGGTGGCGGCGCTCCGGCTGCGGGTGGGCCGCTGCGCGGTCTACGAGCTCAGCCCGGCCGGTGCGCCCGCACCATGAGCGACACCCCCGGCAACCCCCGCACCGGCAGGTGCCGCTCCACCCGCACCACGGCGCCGAGCAGCGCATTGACAACCGGATGCACCCCACTAACGTCATGACACCCACCCCCACCCCCCGACCCCCCACCCCGGTGATCAAGGGATTGATGCCGCGACACGCCGGCCGGGTTGGCACCAATCCCTTGATCACCGAGAGGCGGGGCGGGACACGCGGGCGGTGGGGGGATTTTGCGGCGGCGGAGGCGGACGGCGGGGCGGAGTAGGACGTTCCAGCTCCACAGGTCGTCCAGCACCAGGCCGGCAGAGCGGACGAGGGCGGTCAGGCTGTCGCGGGTGTAGCGGCGGACGTGGCCGCTCGCCACGTCGTGGTCCGACCACAGGGCCATGTCGCACGGCACGGCGATCAGCGCGGTGCCGCCGGGCCGCAGCACCCGGTGGATCTCGGCGGCCGCCCGCTCGTCCTCCGCGATGTGCTCCAGCACGTCGAACGCCACGAGCAGGTCGTACGACGCCGAATCCACCGGCAGGTCGCGGGCGTCGGCCTGGATCGCGGTCAGCCCCCGCGACCGGGCGATCTCGACCCCCTCGGGCAGGTACTCCGTCGCCAGCACGTCCCAGCCGTGCGCCTGCAACACCAGCGAGTTGCCGCCGCCGGCCGCCCCGATCTCGATCGCCCGGCCGGGCGGGCCGAGCCGGCGCAGCTCCCGGGCGATGATCGCGCGGCGTTCCCGGTACCACCAGTGCCGGTCCTCCACGCCGGTGGTGGTCCGGATCTTCGTAGCGTCCACGTACGTCCTCATTCTCCTCGGAAGGCCCAGAAGCGGTGGATCTGGTAGTTGAGCAGCGGGGCGGCGACGATGACGAGCGCCTGCGCCGGCAGCACCGGCAGGCCGGCGACCTCCACCAGCAGCGGCAGCCCGGCCAGGGTGAAGGCCAGCGCCCACAGGCAGGTGGCGTAGAAGCGCCAGAAGCCGGCCAGCGCCGGGCCGGTCCGGCGGAAGACCGCGCGGCGGTAGAGGGGGTACGTCAGCACGGCGGTCACCACGTTGGCGGCGAGCGCGACGAGCAGGTAGGGCACCCGGCCGGCGGGCAGCAGCCAGCCGGCGGCGAACAGCCCGTAGTAGCAGGCGGAGCTGACGCCGCCGGCCAGAACGTACCGGACCCGGCGATCGTTTAGCAGGGCGCGGACCGCGGCTCGGCCCGGGCGCGCCGCGGTGGCGGCCGGCCGGTCCCGGGAGGTCACTGGCAACGGCGTTCTCCCCGGTCCATGGCTGGTGCAGAGGCTGACGACGGGTACGGAAGCGGGCGGTGGCGTGGTGGTTCCGATGGTGTCAACGATCGGGAAAAAGCCCGAGTTGTCGGTTTCCGTCGTCGTTCCCTGCTACCGGTCGGCCGCCACCCTGCCGGAGCTGGTGGACCGGCTGCTGGGCGTCCTGCCGGCCGCGACGGCGGCGTACGAGGTGATCCTTGTCGTCGACGGCAGCCCCGACGGCACCTGGCAGGTCGCCGAGGAGCTGGCCCGGCGGCACCCGCCGGTGCGCGCCGTGCGGCTGGCCCGCAACTACGGTCAGCACAACGCGCTGGTGGCGGGCATCCGGGCCGCCCGCCACGAGGCCGTTGTCACGATGGACGACGACCTGCAGCACCCGCCGGAGGAGGTGCCGGCGCTGCTCGCCGCGCTGACCGACGACATCGACCTGGTGTACGGGGTGCCGCGTCGCGAGGAGCACGGGTTGCTGCGCAGCGCCGCGTCCCGGCTGGTCAAGGCCAGCCTGGCCAGCGCGATGGGCGTCCGGGACGCCCGGCTGGTGGGCGCCTTCCGGGCGTTCCGCACGTTCCTGCGGGCGGGCCTCGCCGGGGTGCACGGGCCGCACGTCACCGTGGACGTCGCGCTGTCGTGGGGCACCACCCGGGTCACCGGCGCCGCGGTGCGGATGGACGAGCGCCGGCACGGCCGGTCCGGCTACACCTTCGGCACGCTCGTCCGGCACGCGCTCAACATGACGCTCGGCTACTCGGTGGCGCCGCTGCGGCTCGTGACCTGCCTCGGCTTCCTGGTCGGCGCCGCCGGCCTCGCGCTGTTCGTCCGGGTGCTGCTGCTGTACTTCCGCGGCGACACCACGATCGCCGGCTTCACCACCGTGGCGTCGATGGTGGCGCTGTTCTCCTCGGCGCAGCTGGTGGCGATCGGGGTGCTCGGCGAGTACGTGGGCCGCATCCACGCGCAGGGCATCGGCCGGCCCACGTACGTCGTCCGGGAGGCGGTCGGGCCGCCGGACCCCGCGGGCGACCTGCCGGCCGCCCGCCGCCCGGTCGGGGCGGGCACGACCGGCTAGCGCGGGTCGTACGCGCGCACCGCCGCGACCACCCGGTCCACCTCGTCGGTGGTCATGCCGGCGTACAGCGGCAGGCGCAGCAGCCGGTCGGCGACGTCCTCGGTGACCGGGCAGCCGCCGGCGGCCACCCGGCCGTACCGCCGGCCGGCCGGCCCGGTGTGCAGCGGCTGGTAGTGGAAGGTCCCCTGGACCCCGTGCGCGGCCAGGTGGGCGAGCATGTCCTGGCGGCGGGCGATGTCGGGCAGCAGCAGGTAGTACAGGTGCGCCGGGTGCGCGCAGTGCGTCGGCACGGTCGGCTGGCCCACGCCCCGCTCGGCGGCCCAGTCCGCCAGCCGCTCGTGGTATGCCGCCCAGACCGCGTGCCGCCGCCGCTGGATCTCGCCGAACGACTCCAGCTGGGCGGTGAGGTACGCCGCCAGCAGGTCCGCCGGCAGGTAGCTGGACCCGAGGTCCACCCAGCGGTACTTGTCGACCGCGCCGCGGAAGAACTGGCTGCGGTTCGTGCCCTTCTCTCGGATGATCTCGGCCCGCTCGGCGTACGCCGGGGTGCCGAGGATGAGTGCGCCGCCCTCGCCGCAGGAGACGTTCTTGGTGGCGTGGAAGCTCTGCGTCGCCAGCTCACCGATCGAGCCGAGCGGCCGGCCCCGGTAGGCGCCGCCGAGCCCGTGGGCGTTGTCCTCCACCAGCGCCAGGCCGTGCCGGGCCGCGATCGCCGCGAGCGCGTCCAGCTCGCAGGCCACCCCGGCGTAGTGCACCGCGACGATGGCCCGGGTGCGCGGCGTGACGGCCGCCTCCACCAGGCGCTCGTCCAGGTTGAGCGTGTCCGGCCGGCAGTCCACGAACACCGGCACCGCCCCGCGCAGGGCGTACGCGTTGGCGGTGGAGACGAAGGTGAACGAGGGCATGATGACCTCGTCGCCGGGCCGGAGGTCCAGCAGCAGGGCGGACATCTCCAGCGCGTGCGTGCAGGAGGTGGCCAGCAGCGCCGCCGGCGCGCCGGTCAGCGCCGTGAGCAGGGCGGTCGCCCGGGCGGTGAACGGCCCGTCGCCGGCCAGCGCCCCGCCGGCCATGGCCGCCGCGACGTAGGCCGACTCCCGGCCCGACATAAAAGGACGATTGAACGGAATACCGGTCACACTGGTCGCCGTCACGGCGAGCAGTGTACGCGGACGACTACGCTCCGCCCGGCACCCGCAACCCCGTGTTGACCGGCGTCAGCGGCAGCAGCTTCGCCCCCGTCGGCCCGATCTGGATCTCCGTGTCCATGCTCGGACACACCCCGCAGTCGAAGCACGGGGTCCACCGGCAGTCGTCCTGCTCGTAGGAGGACAGCGCGTCCTGCCAGTCCTGCCAGAGCCAGTCCTTGTCCAGGCCCGAATCCAGGTGGTCCCAGGGGAGCACCTCGAGCTGCTCCCGCTCGCGGGTCGTGTACCAGGCGAGGTCCAGGCCGAAGGCCGGCAGTGTCTCCGCCGCGGCGGTGACCCAGCGGTCGTACGAGAAGTGCTCGCTCCAGCCGTCGAACCGGCCGCCCGACTCCCAGACCCGGCGGATGACCGCGCCGACCCGCCGGTCACCCCGGCTGAGCAGGCCCTCGATGAGCGACGGCTCCCCGTCGTGGTAGCGGAAGCCGATCGCCCGGCCCAGCGACCGGTCGGCGTTGATGGCCTGCTTGAGCAGCCGCAGCCGGTGGTCGATCACCTCCGGCGGGCTGATCGGCGCCCACTGGAACGGCGTGTGCGGCTTGGGCACGAAGCCGCCGATCGACACCGTGCACCGGATGTCCTTCGAGCCGGTGGCGGCCCGGCCGGCCCGGATCACCTCGTGGGCCATGTCGGCGATCTCGAGGACGTCCTCGTCGGTCTCCGTCGGCAGGCCGCACATGAAGTAGAGCTTCACCTGCCGCCACCCGTTCGTGTACGCGGTGACGACCGTGCGGATCAGGTCCTCCTTCGTGACCATCTTGTTGATCACCTTGCGGATGCGCTCCGACCCGCCCTCCGGCGCGAACGTCAGCCCGGTGCGCCGCCCGTTGCGGGACAGCTCCTGCGCCAGGTCGATGTTGAACGCGTCGACCCGGGTGGACGGCAGGGAGAGCGAGACGTTCGTGCCCTCGTACTGCTGCGCCAGGCCGGAGCACATGTCGCCGATCTCGCTGTGGTCCGCGCTGGACAGCGACAGCAGGCCCACCTCGGAGAAGCCGGAGAACGCCAGCCCGTCGGAGACCATCTGGCCGACCGTGGTGATCGACCGCTCCCGCACCGGCCGGGTGATCATGCCGGCCTGGCAGAACCGGCAGCCGCGCGTGCAGCCGCGGAAGATCTCCACGGCGTACCGCTCGTGCACGGTCTCGGCCAGCGGCACCAGCGGCCGGCGGGGGTACGGCCACGCGTCCAGGTCCATCGTCGTGCGCTTGTGCACCCGGAACGGCACGCCGGGCCGGTTGGGCAGCACCCGCTGGATGCGGCCGTCCGGCAGGTAGTCGACGTCGTAGAAGCGGGGCACGTACACGCTCTCCGTGCGGGCCAGCCGCAGCAGCAGCTCGTCCCGGCCGCCCGGGCTGCCGTCGAGCTTCCACTGCCGGACGATCCCGGTGATCTCCAGGACCGCCTCCTCGCCGTCGCCCAGCACCGCGGCGTCGATGAAGTCGGCGATCGGCTCCGGGTTGAAGGCGGCGTGCCCGCCGGCCACCACGACGGGGTGCCGGTGGTCGCGGTCCCGGGAATCCAGCGGGATGCCGGCGAGATCCAGCGCGGTCAGCATGTTCGTGTAGCCGAGCTCGGTGGAGAACGAGATGCCGAACAGGTCGAACGCCGTCACCGGCCGGTGCGCGTCCACCGTGAACTGCGGCACGCCCCGCTCGCGCATCAGGGCCTCCAGGTCCGGCCAGACCGCGTACGTCCGCTCGGCGAGCACGTCGGGCTGCTCGTTGAGCACCTCGTACAGGATCTGCACGCCCTGGTTGGGCAGCCCGACCTCGTACGCGTCGGGGTACATCAGCGCCCACTTCACGGTCGCCGCGTCCCAGTCCTTGACCACGGCGCCCAGCTCACCGCCGACGTACTGGATCGGCTTGCTCACCAGCGGCAGCAGTTGCTCCAGCTGGGGGAAGACGGTCGCCACAGACATGAAACCTCCCGGTATCCAACGGTCCAGGGTACGCGGGGCGCGCCGGCCGGCGCACTCAGACCAGGTGGGCCAGGTCCGGGACGGCGGCGACGGCGATGAACCGGGCGGTGCGCCCGGCGAGGCAGACGGCGGCGAACACCGCCGCGCGCATCCGGGTGCCGGCGGCGTAGAACGTGACCAGCAGCAGCGGCGGCATCCCGAGCGTCGCGCTGAGCAGCAGGACCGGGACGGCGAGCGCCGGCCGGGCGAGCGCGCCGGTGAGCGCGCGGCTCCACCGGCGCAGCGTCGGGCGGCCGGGTAGCCGCCACCGACCGGTGGGGTCGCTGTCGTGGCCCACCGGGGCCCCGGCCCCGGCCACCGCCACGGTGCCGTCGGCGAGAACGGGCGCCGGCTGGCGGAACCGGGCGGTGTGCTTCGCCAGCCAGCGCTGCAGGGCCTGCGAGCGCAGCGTGCCCCGGGCGCCCAGGAAGATCAGGAGTTTGCCGAGGGTCTGGCCGATGCCGGCCGCGATGCCCAGCCCGACCGCGCCGTGCCCCGTCACGGCCACCACGCCCAGCAGGTACGGCTCGATGGGCACGACGGGGACGAAGGCCGAGACGAGGGCGACCCCGGCGGCGCTCAGCCAGGCGCCGATCATGCCCGGGCGGCTTCCGCGAGCGGCTCACCGGCCGGCCGCGGCAGGTCGCCGGCGGGCAGCCGGGACACCACCCGCAGGGAGACCAGCTTTATCGCCGTGACCGCCAGGGCGAGCGCGGTCGGCGGCCACGGCGACGGGGTGAAGACCACCAGGAGGACGAGCGCGCTGGTGTTCAGCGCCTTCGCCGGCGGCGACCAGTTCCACCGGTAGACGCCCCGGTGCACGAGGGCGAAGTAGTTCGGGCTCAGCAGCGGCCAGCGCAGGAACGCCAGGCTCAGCCAGAGGTCGATCACCATGAACTGGACCAGGAACACCGCGCACGGGACCGCCATCTGCGGGCGGAACATCAGCAGCGGAACGATGCACAGCGCGCAGTTCAGGCGGTCGCAGGCGATGTCGAAGACCGCGCCGAACCGGGTCTCCCGATCCAGCGCGCGGGCCACGGCCCCGTCGAGCATGTCGCCCAGCCAGTACGTGAGGTACGCCGCGACGGCCAGCCACGCGCTCCGCTGCGAGATCGCCAGCACGGCGAGGACGACCGCCGCAACGGTGCGCACGGTGGTGACCACGTTGGGCGCGTTCACGGTCGGCCCGCTCGGCCCGCGCGCCACCCCGCGTACCGTCGCCGCGCCCGCCGTGCCCGCCATCGTCCCCATTCTCTTCCTCCCGTGCCGCAAGCCCTGCCAGTGGACCACCACGCCGACATATCTGTACAGGGCCGCGCCGGGGAGGTGGCGCCGGCGCGCTAGCCTCGGACTGGCGCGAAAGGGGACCCCACCACCATGCCCGTACCGCCGCCGCACGGCCCGCCGGGCGG
>DASQDS010000349.1:0-1689 GCA_035634075.1 Pilimelia sp.
CCACCGGGCAGGACTACACGGCCGACCCGGCGGCGGTGGCGGCGTGCACGGAGTTCGCCGCGCAGGCCGCCGCCGAGGGACCCACACCGGGGTTGTTCGGCCCGCCGGTGCCCGTGCCGGACGACGCCCCGCCGCTGCACCGGCTGCTCGGCCTCACTGGCCGGGCCCCGGGATGGCGCCCGCCGTCGCGTTGATCATGGGGTTGTTGTCGGCGACACACGCCGACACGCCGCCCGCGTCAGCAACAACCCCATGATCATCGGGGGGCAGTGGCAGGCCCGGGCTCAGGGCCGCTGCGGGTCAGCCTCCTGGCGCGCTGCGGTGATTGCTGCGTTGACCAGTGGCAGGTAGAGGCTCCGCCACCCTCCGCGTTGATCATGGGGTTGTTGTCGGCGACACGCGCCGACACGCCGCCCGCGGCAGCAACAACCCCATGATCAACGAGACGGTCGGCCGCGCGGCGTCCTCACAGCGGTTTTCAGGTGGCTTGGCGGGTGGAGTAGCCGGCATGAGCGAACCAACCAGCGGCGTCGGTGGCGGTGACCGCGGCCAGCGCCACGGCGATGGCCGCGTCCAGGGCCGCGCGGGTGCGCGCTCCTGCGGCTTTCACCAGGGCCTTGATCTTGCTGAAGGCCTCCTCCACCGGCGAGAAGTCCGGCGAGTAGGCGGGCAGGAACACCAGTCGGCATCCCGCGGCCTCGACCAGCGCGCGCATCCGCTCGGGCTTGTGCGCACCGACGTTGTCGACCACCACCACCTGCCCGGGCCGCAGCCAGGGCAGCAGCACCCGCTGCAGATAGGCGGCGAACACCGCCGCGCTGGTGCCGCCTTCCACCGTCATCGCTGGACTCATCCCCGACAGCGCCAGCCCGGTGATCAGCGTGGTCACCGCACCGCGGTTACGCGGCACCGCGCCGCGGGCCCGAACCCCGCGCGCGGCCCGCGCGCGGCGGCGGGTCATCGAGGTGTGGGTGCCGCACTCATCGACGAACACCAGCCGAGCCGGGTCGGTGGTGGCCATGTCGCTGTGCCACTGGGCGCGCGCGGTCTCATCGCGCTCGGTGGCGCTCAGGCTTTTGACTTCAGCGGCCGGCCCGGCCGCCGCCGCCGTCCGCGCGGCGTCAGCGCCCGATCGGGATCGTCGGCCGGCAGGGCGGCGATCGCCCGCGACATCGTCGCCGCCGACACCACCACGCCCCGCTGGCTGGCGAAGGCGCTGACATGCTCGGCCAGGGTGGCATCGGCCGCCGCACCCAGCCGATCCGGCAGCCAGGCCTGCAGCTGCTGCTTCTTCTCCGGCACCGGCCCGTGCCGCTGCGCGGTCGGGGCCAGGCTGCCGATGTTCCGCCGCCGGGCCAGATAGCGGCCCACGGTGTTGATCGACACCCGGAAGGTCAGTGCTGCCTGCTCTTGGGGCATCCCGCCATCGACTGCGGCAACGACCCGCTCACGCAGATCCATCGAGTACGCCCGCATGCATCAGGCTTACTCCACCAAGCAACCAGCACACCGCTGTCAGTCGGGATGTCGTGCACGCAGCCGATGATCGACCGCCAGGGAAGCGCGGCGGGGAGGGGCTCCGGCGTTCAGGCGGGCGAGCTGGTCGGGGGACAGCTGCAGGCCCGCCGCGGCCGCGGAGTCCTGGATGGACGACGGCCGCGAGGCGCCGGGGATCGGGACGACGACGTC
>DASQDS010000350.1:0-10663 GCA_035634075.1 Pilimelia sp.
GTACTTCCTCCCGGGCCGGCGCGGCCGCGGCCGTGACCTCGGCGCGCGGCCGCGGCGTGCCAGCGGCCCCGCCGCCCTGGCGCTCCGAAATCGCGGTGATCAACTCACTCTTGCGCATCCGGGCGGTGCCGGAGATGCCGAGCGACGCAGCCAGGGTCTGCAGCTCAGGGAGCAGCATCGCCGACAGGCCGGTGCCGGAACGCCGGCGCCGGACCGTGCCGGTCGTGGTGTCGCCAGCGACGCGGGCGACATCCGACGTCACGGCGGTGGTGTCGCTCAATGGAGTCCTTCCCTCGTTAGGCCGGACTGCCCGGAGTCGGTACGAAGGTGGCCGGGCGGCCTCGGTTACACCCGCCTCGCGTGGCGCGTCACGGGAGTGGTGGCGCAGCAGCCGGGAGATGTCGCCCGCCACACTCGGTGGGCAGGTCTCCCCTCGCTCGCCGCCGGATCGCTTCGCCCTGCGAACCGACGCGAAGTCGATCTTGTGGAGCCTGCGGTCCGGCATGCCTGGCAGAGAGGTTTGACGGACTACCGCCGAGAGTTTCGGGGGTGCGCCGCCCCGCAGCGATCGCTTGCTTCGCGGCTGTGCTAGGCCTAGAGCGTAATCAACTCGTCCGACCTGCGGCAACAGTGTCCCGCTCGGCGTGTCCCAGTGTACCCCCTCGAACCTGGGCACCGGTGACGTCTACCCCCAACACGCGGGGCGCCCAGCTCATTCCCGCGTCGAAGCCCGCCGGCACGCCGCCCAGCGCCAGCACGGTGGGCCCGGCGCCGCTGACGACGGCGGCCACCCCCGCCGCCCGCAACGCCCTGACCAGCGCCGCAGTGGCCGGCATGCCCGGCGCCCGGTACTCCTGGTGCAACCTGTCCTCGGTCGCGGCGAACAGCAGCTCCGGCGCCGCGGTCACCGCGTGCGTCAGCAGCGCGGCGCGCCCCGCGGTCAGCGCGGCGTCCGCGTGCGGGACGGTGGCCGGCAGCGCCGCCCGCGCCTGCGCGGTCAGGCCGCGCTCCGCGGGCACGAAAACAGTCGGCTGTACGCCGGCAGCCGGCGGCAGCGACACCGCCCGGGCCCCGTCGACCTCCGTCCACGCGATGGTGAAGCCGCCCAGCAGGCACGGCGCGACGTTGTCCGGGTGGCCCTCGAGCCGCGCGGCGACCCGCAGCGCGCCGGCGTCGTCGAGCGCGTCCGCCCCGCCCGCCACCAGCGCGCGGGCCAGCAGCACCCCCGCGACGATCGCCGCCGAGGACGACCCCAGGCCGCGCGCCTGCGGGATCCGGTTGACGCACTCGACGGCGAGCCCGGGTGGCCGGCCGCCCAGCTCGTCGAACGTCGCCAGCATCGCCCGGACCACGAGGTGTTCCTCGTCACCCGGCAGCTCGCCGGCCCCCTCGCCCGCGACCGTGACGGCGAAGCCGCCGCCGGTGACCCGGGCGGCGACGTCGTCGTACAGGCTCAGCGCGAGCCCGAGGGCGTCGAAGCCGGGCCCCAGGTTGGCGCTGGTGGCCGGCACCCGCACGCGGACGGCGCCGGAAACGAAGGACACGCCCACATGCTAGGCCCCCGCCGCGGGGTCGTCCGGGTCGGGTTCAGGCGCGGCGGCGGGGGCGGCGGGGCGGCCGGTCGCGCGCAGGGCGGCCCGCAGCGCGTACTCGATCTGCGCGTTCACGCTGCGCAGGTCGTCGGCGGCCCACTTGGCCACCGCGTCGTACACCGCCGGGTCCAGGCGCAGCAGCAGCTTCTTCCGCTCGGCCACTGATCTGTCTCCCGGGCTCAGGAGTAGAGCGATCCGGCGTTGACCACGGGCTGGGCCGCCCGGTCCCCGCAGAGGACCACCAGCAGGTTGGCCACCATCTGCGCCTTGCGCTCCTCGTCCAGCTCGACGACGTGCTCCTCGCGCAGCCGGTCCAGCGCGTTGGAGACCATCCCGACGGCGCCTTCGACGATCTTGAAGCGGGCGGCGACGATGGCGCTGGCCTGCTGCCGGGCCAGCATCGCCTGGGCGATCTCGGGTGCGTACGCCAGGTGGGTGGTGCGCGACTCCAGCACCTCGACGCCGGCCAGCTCAACCCGCTCGCGCAGCTCCCGGGTCAGCTCGTCGCTGACCACGGTGCTGTCCCGCAGGCTGGCGCGCCCCGAGTCGTGCGCCTCGTACGGATAGCTGGTGGCCAGGTGCCGCACCGCCGACTCCGCCTGCACGGCCACGTACTCCACGTGGTCATCCACCGCGAACGCCGCCCTGGCCGAGTCCACCACCCGCCAGACCACCACGGCGGCGATCTCGACCGGGTTGCCGTCGGCGTCGGAGACCTTCAGCCGGTCGGTCTCGAAGTTGCGCACCCGCAGGGTCACCAGCCGCCGGTGGACGAGCGGCCAGGTGAGGAACAGGCCCGGCTCGCGGATCGTGCCGAGGTACCGCCCGAAGAACTGGATCACCTGGGCCTCGTTCGGGTTGACCAGCACCAGGCCGCTGAGGATCAGGGCGAAGGCGAGGCCGAGGACGGTGCCGCCGGCCGCGATCACGGCGTGCTGGTGCGGCCCGCCGGCGGTCTGCCACAGGATGGCCCCGGCCCCGACGGTGACCAGCAGCAGGAGCAGCATCCCCAGGAAACCCGGGACGCGCGGCACACGCTTCTCCATGACATCTCCCCAGTATCGAAGTGATATCACAACGATACCTTCACGGCGCATCCTGGGCAAGCGCGGTCCGCCGGGTCGCCAGGCGCCAACCGAGGGCGTACAGCAGCGTGGTGGCGCCGGACCCGGCGATCAGCACCCGGGCGTCCACGGCGTCGACCAGCGCGCCGACGACCAGCTGGCTGACCGAGATGGCGAGGGTGGCGAGCATCATGTCGGTGGCGAAGACCCGCCCGCGCAGCTCGTCGGGCACGGTCACCTGGAGCGCGAAGTTGGAGATCACCCAGTTCGTCCCGCCGGCCAGGTGGGCCACGAAGACCAGCGCCAGCGCCAGCGGGAACCAGCGCGCCACCGAGACGCCCAGGTACGCCAGCCCGTACAGGCTCATCGAGATGGCGAGGCCGGGCAGCAGGAACGACCGCCGGGCCAGTACGCGCCGGGTCAGCAGCGGCCCGAGCAGGGCCCCCGCACCGCGCAGCGCGAACAGCAGGCCGGTGCCCACGGTGCCCACGCCGAACAGCGCGGCGAACAGCGGGAAGGCGGTCAGCACGCCGTTCCCGAGGCCCACCGCCGACTTCACCGTCACCAGCGCCAGCACGCGCGGGTTGCGGCCGAGGTAACGCAGCGACTCGGCCAGGGCCGGCCAGGTCTTCTGCGGCGGGCGGCCGGCGTCGCGCGAGGCCTGCGTCGGCCGGCGGATGCGCCAGGCCAGCGCGGCCGCCGCTACAAGGCTCACCGCCGAGATCCCGAAGCAGGTGTACGGCCCGAAGGCCGCGCTGGCCACCCCGCCCAGCGACGCCCCGACCACCGCCATCGTGCCCCACGCCGAGCCGGAGATGGTGTTGGCGACGGCCAGGTCCGCCGGCTCCACGAGGTTGGGCAGGGCCGCCGACGCCGCCGGCGAGTAGAACGCCTTGGCCACCGCCACCGCACCGACCGCGAGCAGTGCGACGCCCGGGCCGTGCGGCCCGCGTACGCCGAAGAGGAGCAGCACCCCGACGATGGCCGCCAGATTCGACGCCACCAGCAGCCGGCGGCGGTCGACCCGGTCGGCCACCGTGCCGGTGTACGGCAGCAGCAGCGCGATCAGGCCGGTGTCCACGGCGAGCACCAGGCCGCCGTAGAGCCCGCTGCCGGTGAGGTCGAGCAGCAGCACGAGCAGCGGCACCATGACGAACCAGTCCGCCCCGAACACCACGAGCTCGGCGAACAGCAGCCGGCGGTAGTCGCGGTTGCGGGCCAGGACGGAGATCGGCGACGGCACCAGCGCACCGTACCCGCGGGCCCCGACGGCGCCCGGCGTCGCAGCCCCGCCCCGCTCTACCGGCGCCGGTTCCGCGGATGGTCCCTCGACGTCCGTTCATTGCCGTGTTTCTTGCGTGGCCGGTAGGTGAACCCTTCAGGAGGTCTGGTCACCGCCCATGTCCGCCGTCGAGGCGAATTCGTATGGGTCCGTCGACGCAGGCGTCTGCCGCGCCGGCGCAAGCCGCACAGTCAGGCGAGGTCCAGCTCGCGGGCGGCGGCCAGCGGGTCGTTGCCGATGGTCACCGGCGACGGCGCGGTCGAGATCGCCCACTCCGGGTCCTTGAGCCCGTGCCCGGTCACCGTGCAGACGACGGTGGACCCGGCCGGCAGCCGGCCCGCCTCCGCGGTCTGCAGCAGGCCCGCCACGCTGGCGGCGCTGGCCAGCTCCACGAACACGCCGACCTCGCGGGCCAGCAGCCGGTACGCGGTGAGGATCTGCCGGTCGGTCACCTCGTCGATCAGGCCAGCCGACTCGTCGCGGGCGGCCAGCGCCTTGGCCCAGCTCGCCGGGTTGCCGATGCGGATGGCGGTGGCGATCGTCGACGGCTCCCGGACCGCCTCGCCGCGCACGATCGGCGCCGCGCCGGAGGCCTGGAAACCGAACATCCGAGGCCGCCGCGTCGCGTTCCCGGCGGCCACGTCCTCGTCGTAGCCGAGCCAGTAGGCGCTGATGTTGCCGGCGTTGCCGACCGGCAGGCAGTGGATGTCCGGCGCGTCACCCAGCGCCTTGACGACCTCGAAGGCGGCGGTCTTCTGGCCGTGCAGGCGGTCGATGTTCACGGAGTTGACGAGCGCGACCGGGTAGTCCAGGGACAGCTTGGACGCCATCGCGAGGCAGTCGTCGAAGTTGCCCGAAACCTGGAGCAGCCGGGCGCCGTGGACCAGCGCCTGGGCCATCTTGCCGAGCGCGATCTTGCCCTGGGGCACCAGCACGGCGCAGGTCAGGCCCGCCCGGGCGGCGTAGGCGGCGGCCGACGCGCTGGTGTTGCCGGTGGAGGCGCAGATGATCGCCTTGGCGCCGCCCTCCACCGCCTTGGACACCGCCACCGTCATCCCGCGGTCCTTGAACGAGCCGGTCGGGTTGGCGCCCTCCACCTTGAGGTAGACGTCGCACCCCGTGCGCGCCGAGAGCACGGGCGCGGGAACCAGGGGCGTGTTGCCCTCGTGCAGGCTGATCACGGGTGTCGCCGCACTGACGGGCAGCCGGTCCCGGTACGCCTCGATCAGACCACGCCACATGACGTTCTCCTCGCCGCTCGCCGTCCCCGCCATCTTCCACCAGGACGGGGTGCCCACCAGGGAGAGGGTACGAGGTCTCCGGGCCCCGCGCCCCGCAGCCCGCTCCCCCGGATCAACCCCCGCCCTCGACCCGCAGGACGCTGGCGATCGACCGGACGATGTCCAGCCCGCGCAGTTCCTCGACCGTCGCCGCCAGCGCCGCGTCCGGCGCCAGGTGGGTGACGATCACCAGCACGGCGTCGTCGCCGCGGCCCGCCTGCCGCACCGTTGCGATCGACACGTCGTGTTTGGCGAAGACGCCGGCCACCGCGGCGAGCACGCCCGCGCGGTCGGTCACGTCGAGGCTGATGTGGTAGCGGGTGACCGCCTGGCCCATCGGCAGGATCCGCAGCGCCGCGTACGCCGACTCGCTCGCCGCCCGTACCCCCGCCAGCCGGTTGCGGGCGACGGCGACCAGGTCGCCCAGCACGGCCGACGCTGTCGGCGCGCCGCCGGCGCCCCGGCCGTAGAACATCAGCTGCCCCGCGGCCTCGGCCTCCACGAACACCGCGTTGAACGCGTCGGAGACGCTGGCCAGCGGGTGGTTGCGCGGGATCATCGCCGGGTGCACGCGCACCGAGACCGCGTCGTCGAAGCGCTCCGCCAGGCAGAGCAGCTTGATCGTGCAGCCCATCTCCTTGGCGCTGGCGATGTCCGCCGCGGTCACCTCGGTGATGCCCTCGCGGTGGACGTCCGCAGCGCCCACCCGGGTGTGGAAGGCCAGCGAGGCGAGGATGGCCGCCTTCGCCGCCGCGTCGAAGCCCTCGACGTCCGCCGTCGGGTCCGCCTCGGCATAGCCGAGCGCGGTGGCCTCCTCCAGCGCCTCGCCGAACCCGGCGCCCGTGGCGTCCATCGACGAGAGGATGAAATTCGTGGTGCCGTTGACGATCCCCGTGACGCGGGTGACGCGGTCGCCGTGCAGCGATTCGCGCAGCGGGCGCAGCAGCGGGATCGCGCCGGCCACCGCGGCCTCGTAGTAGAGGTCCGCCCCGCCGTCCGCAGCCGCGTCGTGCAGGGCGCTGCCGTCCTCGGCCAGCAGTGCCTTGTTGGCGGTGACGACGCTCTTGCCCGCGCGCAGTGCCTCGACCAGCCAGGTGCGGGCCGGCTCGATGCCGCCCACCACCTCCACGACGACGTCCACGTCGTCGCGCTTGACCAGCCCCAGGGCGTCGGTGGTGAACAGGCCGGGGTCGACCGGCAGGCCACCACGGTCGCGGCCGAGCCGGCGCACGGCGATGCCCGCCAGCTCGATCGGCGCGCCGACGCGGGCCGTCAGGTCGGCGGCCTGCTCGTGCAGCAGCCGCACCACCTCCGTCCCGACCGTCCCGCAGCCGAGCAGCGCCACCCGCACAGATCTAGTCATCCCACATCCACCGCGCTCATCCGACGTCGAGGGCCAAGAGGTCGTCTTCGGTCTCCCGACGCACGATCACCCGGGCGTGGCCGTCCCGCACCGCCACCACCGGCGGCCGCGGCTGGTGGTTGTAGTTGCTGGCCATGCTCCGGCAATAGGCGCCGGTGCCCGGGACGGCAACAAGATCTCCCGGTTGCACGTCCGCGGGCAGGAATTCATCCTTCACGAGAATGTCACCCGATTCGCAGTGCTTTCCCACCACGCGGGCCAGGATCGGCGGCGCGGCGGACACCCGCGATGCCAGTGTGGCGGAGTACGTCGCGTCGTACAGCGCGGTCCGGATGTTGTCGCTCATCCCGCCGTCGACCGAGACGTACGTCCGGATGCCGTCCACGTCCTTGACCGTGCCGACCTCGTACAGCGTGACGACCGCGGGCCCGACGATCGCCCGGCCGGGCTCGATCGACAGGTGCGGCACCGCCAGCCGGGCGAGCTCGCACTCGTCCTCCACGATCTTGCCGAGCCGCTTGGCCAGGTCGCCGGGCGGAGCCGGGTCGTCCTGGGTGGTGTACGCGATGCCGAAGCCGCCGCCGAGGTCCAGGTCCGGCAGCTCCACCCCGCGCGCGTCGCGGATCTGCGCCTGCAGCGCCAGCACCCGCCGGGCGGAGATCTCGAAGCCGCTGGTGTCGAAGATCTGCGAGCCGATGTGCGAGTGCAGCCCCCGCAGCTCCAGGACGCCGTCGTCGAGGATCCGCAGCGCCGCCGCCATCGCCGCGCCGCCGGCCAGCGAGAAGCCGAACTTCTGGTCCTCGTGGGCCGTCGCGATGAACTCGTGGGTGTGCGCCTCCACCCCCACCGTCACCCGCAGCAGCACCCCGGGCCGCACGCCGCGCTCCCGGGCCAGGGCGGTCAGCCGGTCGATCTCCTGGAACGAGTCCACGATGATCCGGCCGACGCCCGCGTCCAGCGCCCGGGTCAGCTCGGCCACCGACTTGTTGTTGCCGTGGAAGCCGATCCGCTCGGCCGGGAAGCCCGCCGCCAGCGCCACCGCCAGCTCCCCGCCCGAGCACACGTCCAGGTGCAGGCCCTCCTCGGCGATGATCCGCACGACGGCCTTGCAGAGGAACGCCTTACCCGCGTAATACACGTCGGCCCCGGCGAACGCCGCGACGAAGTCCCGGCAGCGGCCCCGCATGTCCTCCTCGTCCAGCACGTAGACCGGCGTGCCGAACCGGGCCGCCAGCGCGTGCGCCGACAGGCCGCCGACGGTCAGCGTCCCGGCGTCGTCGCGGGTCACCGTCCGCGGCCACAACGGCGCGAGCAGCGCGTTCACGTCGTCGGGGGTACGCAGCCACGCCGGACCCCGGCCGCCCAGGTCCCCGTGCAGCGCACCCGCCTCGTGCGCCCTCACATCCGCTCCGGCGCGGAGACACCCAGCAGGCCCAGGCCGTTGGAGAGGACGACGCGGGTGGCCTCGACCAGCCACAGCCGCGCGCGGGTCAGGTCGGTCGCCGGCTCGTCGCCCTGCGGCAGCACCCGGCAGGCGTCGTAGAAGCGGTGGTACTCCCCGGCGAGCTCCTCCAGGTAGCGGGCCACCCGGTGCGGCTCGCGCAGCTCCGCCGCGGTCGCCACCACCGCGGGGTACTCCGCCAGCGTCTTGAGCAACGCGTTCTCCTTCTCGTGCGCGAGCAGCGCCGGGTCGAAGTCCGCGCCCCGGCCGACCCCCAGGTCCGCCGCCATCCGCAGCAGCGAGGCGATCCGGGCGTGGGCGTACCGCACGTAGTGCACGGGATTGTCGTTCGCGGCCCGGGTGATCTCCTCGATGTCCAGGGTCAGCGGCGAGTCGGTGGAGGAGCGGGCCAGCGCGTAGCGGGCCGCGTCCACGCCGACCGCCTCGAGGATCTCGTCGAGCGTGACGACGTTGCCGGCCCGCTTGGACATCCGCACCGGCACACCGCCGCGCACCAGGCTGACCAGCTGGCCGATCAGAATCTCGATGCTGAACCCCGGGTCGTCGCCGGCGCAGGCCGCGAGCGCCTTGAGCCGGTTGATGTACCCGTGGTGGTCCGCGCCCAGCAGGTAGATGCACTTGTCGAAGCCGCGCTCGCGCTTGCTGATGTAGTAGGCGGCGTCGGCGGCGAAGTACGTCTTCTCGCCGTTGGACCGGATCAGCACCCGGTCCTTGTCGTCGGTGAAGTCCGTGGTCCGCAGCCAGATCGCGCCGTCCGCCTCGTACACGTGGCCCTGCTTGCGCAACTCCGCCAGCGCGTGCTCGATGGCGCCGCCGGCGTGCAGGCTCCGCTCGGAAAACCACACGTCGAAGCGCACCCCGAAGCGCTCCAGGCTGGCCCTGATCTCGCCCAGCATCAGCCGGTAGCCGTCGTCCCGGAAGACCGCCAACGCCGCCGGCCCGGGCAGCTCCAGCGCGTCCGGCCGGGCGGCGAGCACCTGGGCCGCGATGTCGGCCACGTACGCCCCGGCGTAGCCGTTGTCCGGCGCCGGCTCGCCACGCGCCGCCGCGTACAGCGAGGCGGCGAAGTGCTCGATCTGCGTGCCCGCGTCGTTCACGTAGTACTCGCTGGTCACCTCGGCGCCGGCCGCCGACAGGATCCGGCGCAGCGAGTCGCCGACGGCCGCCCACCGGGTGTGGCCGAGGTGCACCGGGCCGGTCGGGTTCGCCGAGACGAACTCCAGGTTGACCGTCTGGCCGGCGAGGCGGTCGCCGTGCCCGTACGCCGGGCCGGCCGCCACCACGACGCGCGCCAGCTCGCCCGCGGCGGCGGCGTCCAGCCGGATGTTGAGGAATCCCGGGCCGGCCACCTCCACCGACTTCACGCCCGGCGCGCCGGCCAGCCGCTGCGCCAGGTCGGCGGCCAGGTCCCGCGGCGGCACGCCGACGCGCTTGGCCAGTTGCAGCGCGAGCGTGGACGCGTAGTCGCCGTGCTCGGGGTTGCGGGGTCGCTCCACCGTCGTCGCCGCGGGCAGGGCCGCCGCGTCGAGATCACGGGCGGCGAAAACGGCACGGGCGGCGTCGAGCACGACCTCGGCGAGGTTGGCGGGAGTCACCGAGCCATGCTACCGGGGGTAGACTCGGGACCCCGGCGGCGACCCAGGCGTGACAGACCCAGGCGTGCCAGTGGCCGCCACCCCGAGACCCACCCCGACGAGACGACGTGACGAGGCACCATGAGTATCAGCACGCAGGGTGGCGACCAGAGCCGCCCGTCCGTGGTCAGCACCGGTAAGCAGGCGCCGGGCGCGACGGCGGGCGCCGGCAAGGCCGGCGGCACCGCCAAGGGCGGCCGGCCCGGCGCGCGCCCCGCTGGTGGTGGGGGCGGCGGCGGCAAGGGCCCCCGCAAGCCCGTCAAGCCGGTCAAGGTGAGCACCGGCCGCAGCTGGGGCCCCATCGCCCTGTTCGCGGCGGTGGGCCTGCTGGCGGTCGGCATCATCGGGTACGGCGGCTGGGCCGTCTACCAGGGCGCCCGCTCGTGGCAGGACCGGGCGGCCGACATCGACGGCGTGGTCAACTACCGCGAGACCAAGCCCGACCTGATGGCGGCCGGCAAGCACCAGGCTGGCAAGGTCCAGTACACGGTCTCGCCGCCGGTGGCCGGCCCGCACAACAACAAGTGGCAGAACTGCACGGGCAACGTCTACACCGAGCCGATCGCCAGCGAGCACGCGGTGCACAGCCTGGAGCACGGCGCGGTCTGGGTCACGTACAAGCCCGACCTGCCCAAGGACCAGGTCGCGGCCCTGGCGAAGCGGGTCGAGGGCGAGGAGAAGACGTTCATGAGCCCGTACGAGGGCCTGGACCAGCCGATCTCGCTGCAGGCGTGGGGCTACCAGCTCAAGGTGCAGGACGCCGGCGACGAACGCATCGACCAGTTCATCAAGGCGCTCCGGGTGAACGCCTCGGTCGAGGGCCCGACGGCCCTGTGCTCCGAGGGCATCACGGCCACCGGCACGACCCCCCGGGAAATCCCGACCCAGCAGTAGGCGGCGCCACGATGCGTGACACTGCAGGGGTGTCCGACCCGATCGACGACGTCGACGCCCGCCCGGCCGCGCCGGGCGGGGCGTCGACCGAC
>DASQDS010000351.1:0-2365 GCA_035634075.1 Pilimelia sp.
GGTGCAGGTCGCCACCCGCGGTGACGGCCGCGCCGGCGAGGACGTCACCGCCCAGGCGAGGCGGGCGGCCGGCCTGCCGGGTCGCCTCCGCGCGGCCGTGACACTGGAGGTGCGCGGCGAGGTCTTCATGACCGACGCGGACTTCGCCACCGCCAACACGATGCGCACGGGTCAGGGCGAGCCGGCGTTCGCCCACCCGCGCAGCGCGGCCGCCGGCACCCTGCGCGCCCAGGACCGCGCCTACCACGCCCCGCTGTCGTTCCTGGCCTACGCCGTGCACGGCGTAGGCGACACGGGCGGCGAGCCGATCGCACACTCCGCGGCGATGGCGACCATCGAGGGCCTCGGCATCGCCACCACGGGCGGCTCGCCGGCCGGAATGCCGGTGTGCGCGACCATCGACGAGGTGCTCGTCGCGGTGCAGGCCCTCGCTGCCGGTCGCGGCGCATTCGGGTTCGGCATCGACGGCGCCGTCATCAAGGCCGACCAGCGCGCCGACCGCGATCTGGCCGGCTCGTCGAGCCGAGCCCCGCGCTGGGGCATCGCCTACAAGTTCCCGGCCGACACCCGCACAACCACGCTGCTGCGCATCGACGTCCAGGTTGGTCGCACCGGCGTCATCACCCCCGTGGCGGTGTTGGAACCGGTCCAGATCAGCGGCGTCACGGTGACCTCGGCGACCCTGCACAACTTCGGGGACCTGCTCCGGCGCAACGTGCGCCCCGGCGACACGGTGTTCGTCCGCCGGGCCGGCGACGTCATCCCGGAGGTCACCGGCGCCAAGCTCGACGACCGGCCCATCGACTCCGTGCCGTTCGAGCCGCCCACCGAGTGCCCCCGCTGCGGCGGCGACATCGACCGGGGGCAGAAGCGTTGGCGCTGCACCCGCGGCCGGGCGTGCGGTGCGCACGAGTCGCTGTCCTACTACGCCGCCCGGTACTCGATGGACATCGAAGGGCTCGGGGGCAAGATCATCGACCTGCTGGTCCAGGCCGGCCTCGTCACCGATCCCGCCGACCTCTACGACCTCGACGTGCCCACCGTCGCCGGCCTCGACCGGATGGGCGAGGTCTCCGCCGCCAAACTGGTCGCCGGCATCCAGGCGTCCAGGAACCAGCCACTGTCGCGCGTGTTGACGGGGCTCGGGGTACGGATGACCGGTCGCTCCATGTCGCGGCGGTTGGCCCGGCACTTCGGCACCATGGCGGCGCTGCTCGACGCGGGCGTCGACGCTCTTCAACAGGTCGAGGGCGTCGGCCCGGAACGCGCCGTCACGATCGCCGGCGAACTGGCCGACCTGGCCCCGGTCATCGCCAAGTTGGCCGCGCGCGGCGTCAACATGACCGAGCCCGGCGGCCCGGTGGTCGACGTCACCGCCCCGGGCGAGGCGGCGGCGCTGCCGCTGCGTAAGCCCGACGGCACGCCGATGACGGTCGTCGTCACCGGCGCGGTGCCCGGCCTGACCCGGGACGAGGGCAACGCGGCCGTTGAGACCCTCGGTGGCAGGTCCGCCGGCTCGGTGTCCAAGCGGACCGACCTCGTCGTCGTCGGCGACGGTGCCGGCTCCAAGGCCGCCAAGGCCGAACAACTCGGCATCCGCATCCTTCCCGCGGACGAGTTCGCGGCCCTGCTGAAGACCGCCGCAGCGCGGTCCTCCGCTCAGCCGGCGCCGCCGGAGTCGGCCACCACGCAGAACAGGTTGCCCTCGGGATCGGCGAGTACCACGTGGTCAGCACCGTCGGGGTAACTCCACGGCACCCGCCGCGCTCCCAGAGCGACGAGCCGTTCGACTTCCGAGCGCTGCTCGGAGCGGTCGGCGGCGATCAGGTCGAGGTGGGTGGCGTCGGCCTCGTCGAGGGTGATAGACGGGCCGTCACCGTCCGGGGCGACCAGCACCGGGGACTGGTCGCCGATCTCGCCGTCGCGCACTGAATAGCCGAGAGCCCCGGTCCAGAATCGCGCCGCCCGATGGACGTCGTGGACGTGCAGGACCACGGTTCCGATGCGTACCACGCCGCCCAGTATGGCCTCGTGGCCATCGGCACGCAGCGGGTGGCGACCACCGATCGGCCGGCGGCCACCGCGGCCGGGAGGCGAACCCGTCGATGGTGTCGCACCCTGGACCGGTGACGGTGCACATGGCGCGGCGCGACGGCGTCGAGATCGCGTACGAGCCGGGCCCGGCCGCCGGCGAACCCCTGCTGTTGATCATGGGACTCGGCCTGGTGTGACCGACCAGGGCACGGACGTCCCACTCCCGCAGGCCGGGCAGCTGCCAGCGATCACCGACGAGCCCGACCGTGCGGACAAAACAGTCCGCGGCGTCCGCGAACGCCCGCCGCGATTCGTCGATCCAACCACTTCC
>DASQDS010000352.1:0-2413 GCA_035634075.1 Pilimelia sp.
GTCGACCTCGATCGGCCGCAGCGCGTCGACCCGGTTGCGCACGTGCACCAGTCCCGGCAGCGCGAGCGGGAAGGTGCGGTCGCTCATCAGCGCCACCTGCAGCGGGAACGCGAGCACGTGCGGGTACGTCGGCGGCAGCACGTCGGCCAGCGGGAACCGGCAGACCCGCGCGTACGCGGCGACCTCGGCCTCGTCGACCGGCACGCCGGTGCGGGCCAGCCGGGTGTCGGGCAGGTCGCCACCGCGGCCGCGGGCGGTCAGCGTCGCCTTGGCGAACAACGCGGGCATCGACGGCGTCGACCCCAGCACGGTGCGGGCCATCACGCCCCCAGGAAGGACTGGCCGCAGACCCGCACGACCTGGCCGTTGACGCCCGCGGCGCTGGGCTGGGCGAGCCAGGCGATCGTCTCGGCGACGTCGACCGGCAGGCCGCCCTGCTGCAGCGAGTTGATCCGGGAGCCGATCTCGCGGGTGCCGAACGGCATCCTCGCCGTCATCTCGGTGACGATGAAGCCCGGCGCCACCGCGTTGATCGTCGCGTCGCGCCCGGCGAACGCCGGCGCCCAGGCCCGGACCATGCCGATGACCCCGGCCTTGGACGCCGCGTAGTTGGTCTGCCCGCGGTTGCCGGCGATGCCGGACTGCGAGCTCACCGCCACCACGCGGGCGCCGGGGCGCAGCACGCCCTCGGCGTCCAGCAGGGCCTGGGTGATGTCGAGCTGCGCCTGCAGGTTGACCGCCACGACGGAGTTCCAGCGGGCGGCGTCCATGTTGACCAGCAGCTTGTCGCGGGTGATGCCGGCGTTGTGGACGACGATGTCCACTCCAGGTCCTTCCCCCCGACGCCGCTGGCGCAGGTGCCCGATGAGCCGCTGCGCGGCGTCGGGCGCGGTGACGTCGAGCTGGAACGCCGTCCCGCCGACCTCGTTGGCGACCTCGGCCAGCGACTGCCCCGCGGCCGGGACGTCGACGGCCACCACGTGCGCGCCGTCGCGGGCCAGCACCCGGGCGATCGACGCGCCGATCCCACGGGCGGCACCGGTGACGACGGCGACCATCCCTGCGAGTGGGCGCTCCTCGTCCTGGCCCGCCGGGACGCCGGCCGCGGTGAGGGTGACCACCTGGCCGTCGACGTAGGCCGAGCGGCCGGAGAGGAAGAACCGCACCGGGCCGGGCACCGCGGCCTCCGCACCCGCCGGCACGAACAGCAGGTTCGCCGTCCCGCCGTCGCGCAGCTCCTTGGCGATCGAGCGGACCAGCCCCTCCAGGGCCTGCCGGGCGGCGGCCTGCGCCGGGGAGTCGGCGGCCGACGGCGGGTCGGCGAGCAGCAGCACCCGGCCGGAGGGGCCCAGCCGCCTGACCGCCGGGGCGAGGAACTCGTGCGCCGCGGCGAGGTCGGCCGGGCCGGTCAGCCCGGTGGCGTCGAGCAGCACGGCGCCCACGCGCCCGCCGTCCGTGGCCTCCGCGGACAACACGGTCACCCCGGCGTCCTGCAGCACCCCGGTCAGGGTCTCGAGCAGCCGGCCCTCACCGGCGGTGCCCACCACGGCCGGGCCGGTCAGCAGCGGCGCGCCCGGCTCGTACCGGCGCAGCACGGCCGGGCGGGGCAGGCCGAGCTGCCTGACCAGGGTGGTGCCGACGCCGGAGTTGGCGAAGTCGCGGTACCAGTCGCTCACGGGGGGCGCTTCCTTCCGATGGACCCTGCCCGTCCGCGGACGCGCAGGGAGAGGGGGTCAGGACTCGAGGATCGCGACGACGCCCTGCCCGCCGGCCGCGCAGATCGAGATCAGGCCGCGCTTGCCCGGGCCCGCCTCGTGCAGCTGCTTGGCCAGCGAGGCGACGATCCGGCCGCCGGTCGCGGCGAACGGGTGACCGGCCGCCAGCGAGGAGCCGTTGACGTTCAGCCTCGACCGGTCGATCGCGCCCAGCGGGGCGTCCAGGCCCAGCCGCTCCTTGCAGAACGCCGGGTCCTCCCACGCCTCGAGGGTCGCGAGCACCGTCGAGGCGAACGCCTCGTGGATCTCGTAGTAGTCGAAGTCCTGCAGGGTCAGGCCGTTGCGGGCCAGCAGCACCGGGATCGCGTACGCCGGGGCCATGAGCAGGCCTTCGCCGCCGTGCACGTAGTCGACGGCGGCGGTCTGCGCGTCGACCAGGTGGGCGAGCACCGGCAGGCCCTGCTCGGCGGCCCACTCGTCGGAGGCCAGCAGGACGGCGGAGGCGCCGTCGGACAGCGGCGGGGGGTTGCCCGCGGTCATCGTGCCGCCCGCGCCGCCGACCACCGGCTTCAGCGTCGCGAGCTTCTCCACCGAGGTGTCCGGCCGCAGGTTCTGGTCGCGGGTCAGGCCGAGGAAGGGCGTGACCAGGTCGTCGAAGAAGCCGCGGTCGTAGGCGGCGGCGAGGTTCCGGTGCGAGC